>NZ_BAAADJ010000014.1 GCF_039522365.1 Bacillus carboniphilus
AGGTGATCAAGCAATAACAACCGCAATTCTAGATCGAATTCTACATCGGGTAGAAATCATCCATTTAAATGAAGATAGTTATCGTATGAAACATCGTTCTACCATTTCTTCAACAAAGTGTTTCAAAATAACGAGCAAAAACTGTTTCATTTTACTTGACGGTCACACCCGATTCCAAACGAAAATTACATGAACACTTCTCCTGAAGAAAGAGGAGATACAATGATTAAGTTTGAAAAGTTCAATTGGGCTGGTAATACTGCATTTATCGATAATGCTAAGTCTGCAATTGAGTACTCTCTTCCAGAAGAGGATCGTGATTGGACAACTGTTGTTCAGAATGAATTTTCTTGGAAAACATCTTTAGATGTTACTGAATATGTAAACCTTTCTCCACTTCCAGACTCAGAGGAAGGTATTATTCAACAACGAGTAAATGATATTTTTGAAGAAAGTTTTGCTAAGATGTTATTTGCTAAGAACGATGATGAAGTCCTTGCCATTTTAGAGCAAGCACAAAAGGATGCAGAGTCAGTTGGACATCAGAAGTTATTAGATTTCCAAACAGATAAATGGCAAGATAATTTAGATAAGATGAATCAATAAATAAATGAAAGTTAGTCCATTTTTATGGACTAACTTTTCCATTATTACAGGAGGGATAGCATGAAAATTTGTTTCAAAGGCAATTTAGAAGGAATAGAAAAGGGAATTGACATCATGAGTGAGTATCTTGACTTTACGATTGCTCCAGAAGGAATGGAGGTTCATATAAGTCAAGTAGAAGAAAGTATACTCCACGTTTCTTTAGAACAAAATGTAGCCCACATTCAATTCCAAAAAAAAATACACTTTTTTCGAGGCTTGGGCCTTTTACTCGAAAACATCCGTACAAAAAATCAATTCACAATTACTGAAACCCCCCAATTTGATACAAACGGTGTAATGTTAGATTGCTCTAGAAATGGTGTCATGACAACTGAGTCTATAGAGAAAATGGTTAGACACATGGCTTTAATGGGATTAAATTTAATTATGCTTTATACAGAGGATACATATGAGGTGGAAGGAGAACCATACTTTGGTTATTTGAGAGGGAGGTATACTCAGGAAGAATTGCGTAAGTGTGATGAGTATGCAGAACTTTTTGGAATAGAAATGGTTCCATGCATTCAAACCCTTGCTCATTTACAGACTTTCCTACGTTGGAGAGTTACAGCCCCTATAAAAGAATCGGCAGACATCTTATTGGTAGGAGAAGAAAAGACATATGATTTTATAAAGAAAATCATTAAAGCTGCATCTGCTCCTTTTAAATCAAATCGAATCCATATTGGTATGGATGAAGCATTTTTACTTGGAAGAGGAAAATATCTAGACTTACATGGTCTAAGAAATCGTTACGATATTATGAATGAGCATTTACATGAAGTCATGAAAATAACACGAGAATTGGATTTAAAACCTATGATTTGGAGTGATATGTACTTTAGAATCTCGTCCAAATCAGGAGGTTACTATGATCCTAATGTTGAGTTTTCAAAGGACTTAATTGAAGCAATTCCGAATGACATTCAGTTTGTTTACTGGGATTATTATCATGAAAATGAAGAACATTACAAAACATTTTTAAACAAGCATTTTCAATTAAATTCGAATCCGGTATTTGCTGGTGGAATCTGGACATGGAATGGAGTAACTCCACATTATAAAAAGACATTTGCTACAACGAATGCAGCACTTTCCGCATGCAAAAGTGAAGGAGTAAAGGAAGTGTTTGCAACCATGTGGGGAGATAACGGTCAGGAAACAAATGTCTTTAGTTCACTTCTTGGTATGCAACTATATGCAGAGCATGGATATTCTAAGAAAGTCGATCAAGAGAGATTAAAAAATAGATTTAAGTTCTGTACTGGTGGAAACTATGATTCTTTCTTTGATTTAGGTATATTAGACCTCCCCCATAACGTAGACGATATTCAACAAGAATTTGGTCAACCTGATAATCCTTCCAAATACCTATTATGGCAGGATATTATGGTAGGAATTTTTGATAAACATGTTGAAGGGAAAAATCTATCGATATTTTATTCAGAGGCAGAAGAGCTATATCAAAACCATGTTGAATTGAATCCTGAGTGGGTAGAGTTATTTAAAGTTAATAAAGCTCTTGCCGCCGTTTTAAATATTAAGAGTGAAATAGGAAATCAGCTACAGACTGCATATAAGGAGAAGAACAAAAAAGAATTAGAACAAATAGAAAGTGAAATCCTCCCATTATTGACTAATAAAGTACAAGAATTAAAAGAACTCCATAGAAATCAATGGATGTCAACGTATAAGCCTTTTGGATGGGAAGTACTAGATATTAGATATGGTGGGGTGCTTTCTAGAATCGATACTGCAAGATACAGGTTGAAAGAATTTTTAGCAGGTCAATTAGAGAGATTAGAGGAATTAGAAGAGGAAAGATTATTCGTTGATCCAAATATAAGTGGGTCTGATCGTTTGGGCAGGATGAATTTATATAATCAAATTGCGACTGTGAATCCATTGTAAACTTAATATTTTACAATCGTGAAATAAATATTCAGAATCCATAAGGGTATCTTAAATTTTTGTTTCATAGATTATTAGAATTTAGTATAATAATTCTATAGTAGTAATGAAAGCGCTTAAAAAGTTCTTAATTGTAAAAGGGAGGCTAATCAAATGCATTTAGTTGCACTAGGAGCACACTGCGGAGATGTTGAATTACAAGTAGGAGCAATTGCACATAAATATGCCAAAGCGGGTCATAAAGTAACGTTTGTTCATTTGACAGCAGGAGAAAAGGGAAACCCGCCAGGAGTATCAGTAGAAGAATATACTAAACAAAAAATAGATGAATCTGAAAAAGCAGCTAAGGTTCTCGGTGTTGAGACCATCACTTTAGACTATAAGGATGCAGAACTAGAATTCAACGATGAGATTGTAACACGTGTTGCAACGTTAATGAGAAAGCTGAAGCCAAATGTGATCCTTACCCACTGGGAAAATAGTATGCATTCCGACCATGAACTGTGTCCTAGAATTGTTCAAGCGGCACAATTAAAAGCTGCACTACCTGGTTTTGATCTAGAAGGTCTTCCTCCGCACTATTTTGGATATTTTCATAGCGAGAATTGGGAAGATATGGAGGGATATGTTCCTGATATCTTCATTGATGTATCAGAAGAATTCGATACATACCTAGAGGCCATTTCACAATATTGGTTTGTAATGAATTCAAAATCCTTCCGTTATTATGATTATTACAAAGCACTTGGTACAGTTAGAGGTGCTGTGAGTAGAGTCAAGTATGCACAGACACTGAAATATCCAACTGGATTAGGTGTACGCAGAGGACAGAGTATTCCTGGGTTTGATCTCTAGTAAATGACTGGTTAATAAATCCCGACTGTTCATATCGTTTCTCTTTATATTTAATTTCTATCCAAATTACATGAATGATATAATTATAATAAAATTATGGAAATGGCCCGGACTACCGGGCTGTCTTTCTTAATCATCGATTTTTTAATAGTTTATTTTATATTAAATTTTTATATGAAAAAGAGGTGAGAGTGTGCGAATTGGACTTGATGTCTTTTTAAGTAAAGAGTTTAACCACTTTAAAGGGAAACGAGTAGGACTTGTAACTAATATGACTGGTGTCAATGAAAGACTGGTGCCGGCTATTGACTTATTCTCTAAGCATCCTGATATAAATCTAGTTGCCCTGTATGGTCCTGAACATGGTATACGCGGTGATGCCAAAGAAGGAGAAAAAGTTGATTCTTCCATAGATCCATATACAGGGGTACCAGTTTTCAGTTTGTATGGGGCATCTAAAAAGCCTAGCAAAGAAATGTTAGACACAACTGATGTTATTGTGTTTGATTTACAAGACATTGGCAGTAGATATTATACGTTTATCTATACGATGGCATATGTGATGGAGGCTTGTGCTGAGTATGATAAGCAATTTGTTGTCTTAGATAGACCGAATCCAATTTCTGGTGTTGCTGTTGAGGGTAACCTGGTAGAAGAGGATGTTCGCTCGTTTGTTGGACTTTATCCAATTCCAAATCGACATGGAATGACAGTAGGTGAATTGGCTCAGTTTTTTAACAATGAATTCAATATTAATTGTGACTTAACAGTCGTTTCCATGGAGGGATGGAAACGTGATATGTATTATGACGATACGAACCTCTTCTGGGTTCCTCCATCCCCGAATACTACAGGAATAGATATGAGTATTTTATATCCTGGAACTTGTCTTGTTGAAGGGACAAATCTTTCTGAAGGAAGAGGGACTACTAAACCTTTTGAATATGTGGGTGCGCCTTATATAGACGGTTATCATTTAGCTAAGGCATTTAATGAAAAAGGAATTCCGGGAGTAATAGCGAGACCTACTTCCTTTATTCCAACGTATTCTAAACATAAAGATAAGGTTTGTGAAGGTGTCCAGTTGCATGTTGTGAACCGACATTCTTTACACTCTTTAAAGGCAGGTTTAACTTTATTAGAGGAAATTGCTGCCCTCTATCCAAATGATTTTGAATTCTTGCAGCATACGAATGGTAAATATTTCTTCGATTTATTAGCTGGAACAAAACGTTTGAGAGACATAGTCTTGGAAGGGAAGACAGAAGAGTTCCTTGGAGATTGTAACAATCAGCAAGAAAAATTCAATAAGCAAAAAGAAAGTTATTTATTATATAAATAGGATGGTAAGTAAATGGATAATATTTCGAAATTGACGACTGAATTAAGAAATGAAAGAACAATGAACATCGATAACATGTCAACCATTGATATGTTAAGAGTAATAAATGAAGAAGACCAAAAAGTAGCACTAGCTGTTAATAAAGTATTACCACAAGTCAAAGAGACTGTTGAAGCAGTGGTGGAATCACTATCAAAGGGCGGTAGATTGTTTTATGTAGGAGCAGGGACTAGCGGGAGAATCGGGATTCTAGATGCCGTGGAATGTCCACCAACATACAGTACACCTCCAGAGTTAGTTCAAGCTGTTATGGCTGGCGGTAGTGGAGCAATGGAAAAGGCTGCTGAAGGTGCTGAGGACCAAGAAGAACAAGGAGCTAAGGACCTTGAGGCACGCGGTCTAACTGAGCTAGATGTCGTAATTGGGATTGCGGCAAGTGGTAGAACACCGTTTGTGGCTGGCGCATTAAAATATGCTAGAAAATTGGGTGCAAAAGCAGTTAGTTTAACAAGCAATGAAAATTCAATTATTAGTCAATTCGCAGACATTAAAATAGAAGTAGCAACTGGCCCAGAGGTTGTAACAGGTTCTACTAGGATGAAGGCTGCTACGGCACACAAAATGATTCTAAACATGATTTCAACAACGTCTATGATTAAAGTCGGAAAAGTCTATGAAAATCTTATGGTTGACCTTCATGTAAGTAATAAAAAATTAGAGCAGCGTGCTAAAAATATTGTGAGCACGATTACTGGGGTTTCTGTTGAAGAAGCAGGAGAGGCTCTTGCTAAAACCAATTTTGAAGTAAAACCTGCCATTGTGGTGGTGAAAACTGGGGTTTCTTTTGAAAAAGCAAAAGAACTAATCGAAGAAGCGAACGGTTTTGTAAGAAAGGCTATTGAGTTGGTTGACACTAAATAATATTGGGAGATGAGTGTGTGACTACATATCGTTTTTATCAATCAGGTGATGAAAAAAAGATTGTTAGCTTGTGGAATGAATGCCTCGCTAAGGATCCTATTACTTCCAAAAGATTACGCAATTTAGTGCTTTTAGATGCGAATTTTGACCCAAAGGGACTGCGATTAGCTTTCGATGGTGACCAACTAGTAGGTTGTGTTTATGCGATTAGAAGGCTCCTGCCCATGTATGGAACAGACTTAGAACCAGAAAACGGATGGATTCCTTTCTTCTTCGTTCATCCTTCTTACCGCAGAACTGGAGTTGGCAAGCAGCTAATGAATGACGCTGTGGATTTTTTGAAATCAGAGGGAAGAACGAATATATTTTTCGCTTCCTATGCTCCAAACTATATTTTACCTGGCATTGACGAAGAAGCTTACCCAGAGGCATATGAATTTTTAGTTAGCCAAGGGTTCCAAAAGTTGTATTCCCCAGTTGCAATGGATCGAAATCTAGTTGGGTATCAAGTACCTACTGATGTCATAGAATTAAAGAATAAGAGAATAGAAGAAGGATATTCGTTTGGGCTAGCTCAAGATAAGGACCTATACGAAGTTATAACCTTTGCAAATGAAAAGTTTAACCCTGATTGGGGCAGAGCTATTCGTGAAGGTGTTCTTCAAGGTCTTCCAATGGAAAGAATATTAGTAGCTCGACAAGGGGATGAGGTTGTAGGGTTCTGCATTTACGGTGGATACGAGGGTGTACCTGACCGATTTGGTCCATTTGGTGTTGACCCAGACCAACAAGGAAAAGGATTAGGAAAAATTCTCCTCCACGAGTGCTTGAAAAACATGCGTTCTGAAGGTCTACATGGCGCATGGTTCCTTTGGACAGGTGAGAAGAGTGCAGCCGGTCATTTATATTTAAAAACGGACTTCACCATTACCCGTAAGTTTCATGTTATGAGAAAAACGGTATAATTTAGATAATCACCTCAGTAGGAAAAGAGTCTTTTCCTACTGAGCATTGTTTGTACAGAAAGAGTTGATGATTAATGGCCATGTTAACTGGAGGATTGGTGATGCTGAAGGAAATGCTTCCAAAGCTTCCACCCTCTGAGAAAAAAATTGCAACCTACATATTAGAAAATCCACAAGAATCCATATCCCTTACCGCAAACGAACTAGGAAAACGAAGTAATACAAGTAGTGCAGCAGTAATTCGTTTGTGTAAATCACTAGACCTAAAGGGAGTACAGGATCTCAAGCTTCGAATTGCCGGAGACTTACATAAGAAAAAAGTAGAAGGCTTTCGAGATATTGAACCCAACGAGTCTCCTTTATCCATCATTGAAAAAATCACAAACAATAGTATTCAAACTGTGAGAGAAACAGGTGAGTTGTTAAATACAGACGAGCTTTCCAAAGCAGTGGAGATTTTTAAAAATGCAAGAACGATTCACTTCTTTGGAGTTGGAGCTTCCCATATTATTGCTCTGGACGCTCAGCAGAAGTTTTTAAGAATTGATAAAAATGCCACCGCTTTCACAGACATGCATTTAGTTGCTACGCTTGTCGCGAATGCTAAAAAAGATGATGTGATTTTTGGGATCTCCTTTTCTGGCCAAACAAAGGAGGTTGCCAAAATCCTTGAACTCGGTAACCAAAAAGGGGCGCATACCATAAGTTTGACCAAGTATGGTTCTTCTATTGTCTCTGATCAAGCAGGCGTTAGGCTTTATACTTCCACCACTATGGAACCGACATTTAGAAGTGGAGCGACGTCATCCCGTATCGCTCAATTACACGTGATTGATATTCTTTTCATGTGCTTAGCTTCACAAAACTATGAAGAAACCGTGACACACTTGGATGAAACGAGAGAAGCAGTTGGGTTTCTACGTGGAAATGTTAAATCGAAGAAATACGTTCAGAGTGGAGACTAAGCTTGTGAAATACGTAATTGGGATTGATGGTGGAGGAACAAAGACAAAAGCAACTAGCTTTTCCTCTCCAGAAGGGGAACCTTTGTTTTCTGTACAAAAAGGACGTGCTAATTTTACCGTTCAGTATGAAGATAGTTTGAAGCAAGTGGTAGAGTGTGTGGAGGCATGCATTGAGTCTGCTGGTGGTGTGCTGCCTGAGAAGATTCTTGTAGGTGCAGCTGGGGCACACTCTCCTGAGATTTGTATGGCGGTTGAAGCGGACCTTCGGAAAGTATGGGCATGTGAAATTGTGGTTACTAGTGATGCACAGCTAGCGCATACCGCTTTATTGGAAGGATCTGATGGCCTTCTAGTAATCTCTGGTACAGGTTCCATTGTTCTTGGTCGACATAACGGAATCGAATGGAAAACAGGTGGCTGGGGTTATTTGTTAGGTGACGAAGGAAGTGGCTACTGGATCGGGATCCAAGCTCTTCAGCACGTGATGAGGGTGTTGGAGAGGAACGGGGGTGCAAATGTTAATGGAAAAGCCGGCTTTGATGATCGATTAACCTCTGTAGTGTTAAAGCATATTGGTGGGGATTCGATGTCAGATGTCAAAAACTATGTCTATACGGGCACAAAAGAGGATATCTCTAGTTTATCGAGGCTAGTTGGGGATACCGCTGAAGCTGGTTGTGAAATGAGTAGTTTAATCTTGCGTGGTGCTGGTGTAGAATTGGCCCGGTTAGTGGTAGACCGAGCTGTGTTGGGTCACGAGGAAATGCTGGCTTCGATGAAGGTTGCAGTATCGGGCAGTATTTTGATGAAAAATGAGATCGTTTTCGAGGCGTTTCGTAACATTGTATCTCAGAATTTTCCAGATTGTGAGATTGTTCGGTCAGCTGGAGATGTTTGTCGTGGGGTTTTGTATATTTAGAGTGTGGAGCACCTTTTAGGGGTGCTTTTTTGTTTGAATTGATGGAAAGAGTGTGCCATATCTGACATGAGCAGTCGAACGTGTCCCGTTTGGGAGTAGAAGGAGAGTCAAACGGGACAGCAGGAAGGGAACGTGTCCCGTTTGGGAGTAGAAGGAGAGTCAAACGGGACCGTTTGGGAGTGGAAGGAGAGTCAAACGGGACAGCAGGAAGGGAACGTGTCCCGTTTGGGAGTAGAAGGAGAGTCAAAGGGGACAGCAAGAAGGGAACGTGTCTCGTTTCAGANTAGAAGGAGAGTCAAAGGGGACAGCAAGAAGGGAACGTGTCTCGTTTCAGAGAGGAAGTAGAGTCAAACGGGACAGCAGGAAGGAATGTGTCCCGTTTGGGAGTAGAAGGAGAGTCAAAGGGGACAGCAAGAAGAGAACGTGTCTCGTTTCAGAGAGGAAGTAGAGTCAAACGGGACAGCAGGAAGGAACGTGTCCCGTTTGAGAGTAGAAGCAGAGTCAAACGGGACAGCAGGAAGGAACGTGTCCCGTTTGAGAGTAGAAGGAGAGTCAAACGGGACAGCAGGAAGGAACGTGTCCCGTTTGGGAGTAGAAGGAGAGTCAAAGGGGACAGCAAGAAGGGAACGTGTCCCGTTTGGGAGTTGAAGGAGAGTCAAACGGGACAGCAAGAAGGGAACGTGTCCCGTTTGGGAGTTGAAGGAGAGTCAAACGGGACAGCGACAAGCAAACCTGTCCGATTTGAGAGAAATGAAACATCCATTCAGCAAGTGGCCACTAATGATGCACATAATAGGTCCCGTTACTGTTACCAACTCGATTGTAATGTTTAGAAAGAATTCTTAGTATAGTTTTCCTAGAGGCATCTATGTTACACCATTCGTGGATAACCCCAGTTGTAATTTTTAAATTTGGAAACAGCAATTTAAATTCTTCAACATTCCTCATAACAGCAGATGTAACATCTTCTTTATGTTCGCAATGGGAACATTCTAATTTTCTCCCTACTAAACTATGCAAAAATGAATCACAGACAGGGCAAATAATACCTTTCTTTAATTTTTCGTAACTATACTCTGGTACATTTTTGAGAGGTGCTTTTATACATAACGATCTGAGTCTGTTAGCTAATTTTCTTTGCTTATTATTTATTTTGGAATGTCTCATTTGAAGGGTATTTAAATAACGGTTTAATTGAGTAGGGTAAATTATTTGTGGTTCATGTGGAGAGTGATAAAGATGAAATTCAGGGTTAACAAAAATGAGATGTGCATTAAAGCGGAAAGACGTGTCTATATGTGGAATGATTCTTTTAAACAAGGACTCTCCTCGTCTCAATTGGTGTAGGGGGTTCGTAATTTCTGTTTTAGTACTGGAAAGCCATCTTTCTTCTTCATAGTAATAATCACCTTCTAGATTTTTAATTTCAAAAAGATCAATAGTATCTTGGGTTATTAATATTTTGTCGATTTGAACATTCGAATGATTTGTTTCATAATTCAAATCACTGAGTAATAGGCCATCCATAGGGAGTTTCCTTATGAGTTGATCAAACCTTCGTTCACCTTCGAATCCTTTTTCAAGATTTTGATAATAATAGAGTTGATCTTGCTGGGTTAATACTGAACGCTTATAAAGAGAACGTAATATGCTTAATTTTTCTGAAACCACTAAAGGTTTAACAATATCCAAAACATCATCTCCAATCTATTATATTAAGTCTATTTTAAGGAAAATAATGTAAAACATCAATAGAAATAGGAGATTCAAAAAGAACCTCCCTAAAAAAACGTAAGATGTATTTATATAGCACGTAATTTTCCAATTATCATAGGCACTACCAACGCCCCAACCACCATCACAACCCCCATCACCATAAACGTAGCCTCCAAACTAAAATCAGCCATCCACCCAATCAAAGGTTTAATCACCATACCTACGACACTTCCCACAAAACTAATGATAGAAAGGGTAGTAGCTCGATCTTGGTCTGGGATGCGTTCGTTGATAAAGGTTCGGTAAATGGGTCCGTTAATAGAGTGGATGATGAACGCGAGCCCAAAGAGTAATAGCCCCGCGATCCAACCAGGCTGCAAAGCAATGAGAATAAAGCTAACTCCTGGTAACAGAATGGTTAGAAGAAATACCATCAGAGAACCAATTTTCTTTCGAATGGTTGGAGCAATCAGCACGAAAAGGGTGATACACAAATTGACAGCTAACATGATCCAGCCAAAGAATTTTAACTCAATGTTATATTCCAAAAACAATGGTTGGTTCAGGTACCATAAACTGAAAATGAATCCAGATGCCACAGATTGTATACATTGAAAGTAAAATAAGAAGGGATGTTCTTTGAAGACATATCCCAACGAATGCCGAATTGATTTTTTTACTGGTTTATCTTCATCACTAACCTGTGTTTCCCTCAAAAACAGTGCAACAAGAACCGCCACGGTTAGTGAGATACAAGTGATATAAACCGGCAGCTCCAATGAAACGGCAGCCATCATCCCACCAAGTGGTAGACTTACAATCATAGCTAAGGAAGCTGCAGAGCTTATTAAGGAAAAAGAGTGATCCGCCAACTCTTTTTTCTTGAGACTTTCGTAAATCATAGCAGAATCAGCACCACTCATTGCAGCTACACCAATTCCATACAGGATGGATTCAACTACAAACCAGAGAAAACTATGACTTACTGCAACGATATAGGTGCTAATGGCAAACAGGATCATAGATAAAACAATCACTTTTTTCCTGCCAAATCGGTCAGCCAATGCCCCCGACGGGATTTCGAACAAAAATATAGAAGCGGATAACACACTCTCTAATAAGAAAATTTCAAAATAATTCAACCCTCTTTCCAGTAAAAACAAAGTAAAGACGGTTGTATAGAACGTTAAAGAGTAAAAGAACGTCATAAGAGACAGCAAGAAGACATTTCTTACTTTTATTACTTCGATATATGATTTAATAGAATTCATTTTAACAATCACCTTTCAGAAAAAATAAAGGCCATGGGAAAGATCCCATGGCTGTTCACCTTGGATATTCCGCTAGTTCTAGGTTTCGTTTTCGAGACAATCAAGGAAAAAGGCATACTTCTCCCTTGATAGGCGCTACGCGTTTTTTACCGAACAGGATCGTCCGTAAGCTAAGGTGGAGTATTTTTCACCACTTAGCTATGCGCCCCGAAAACTAGATACCTCGAACTGTTTGGAACATTCCAGTCACCTCATTCTGAAAGTATATTTCCAATATAGGGGTTATTTGCCAAAATGACAATAACTAATTATAGTGAAAAGAAAGTAAGACTTAATTCTTGGAGGCAATATGAACATTTCCGAAATGTTGATAAGAACATTTGTCACATTCTTTGTTTTGTATATTTTAAGTAGAGTTTTGGGTAAGAAACTTATTTCGAGGATGACTTTCTTCGATTTTGTTGCAGGAGTAACATTAGGTTCTATTGCAGGATCACTAATATATAGTTCGAATATATCCCTTTTTGTAGCTCTTACAGGTCTCGTTTGTTTTGCTTTATTGGCTTTAATATTGGATATGGGCACGTTCAAATTTTTAAGATTTGGTAAAATTGCCAATGGTGAACCAATGGTCCTTATTCAAAACGGAATGATTCGAGAAAAGGAAATGGCCAAAGCACACCTGACTATGAATGAATTGCTCTTTTTATTAAGAAAAAAGGATGCGTTTTATTTAGACGAAGTAGATCTGGCTATATGGGAAACAGATGGTACTCTTTCTGTGTTGAAAAAAGTTCAAAACCAGCCTATGACTCAAATCCATCAAAATGCAAAACAAAGAGGTTTGACCAACACTTTAATAATGGACGGTAAAATAATGGAAGAAAATCTTAAGATAGCTGGAAAAGATAAAAGTTGGCTTCTTTCGACTATAAAAGAACATGGGTATCATGATGTTTCTGAAGTCTCTATTTGTGAAATAGATGAGCTAGATCACGTGTATATTGATAAAAAAGACAATAAATAAGCAACTAATTACCAATTTTTACGTCTAAATAATTAAGAAAAATTCAAAAAAGGGGTCAAAAGATGAAAAAAATTCTAGGGGTCATTTTGTTTGGAATTTTTCTGCTAGCAGGCTGTAGTGCTAACGATCGAAAAGCTACAGAATCAGCCAGCGATAGTGGCAGGGAATATTCAGCAGAAGAGAAAGCAAGTGCTGACTATGATTACGCAGGAGATGGTGAGGCAGCTCCAACTCAAGACGACGCTTCTTCCCCCGCCTCAGAGCGCATGGTCATGTATAATGCCCAAATGATTATGGCAGTGGAAGAGGTTCCTCAAACCATTAGTGAGATCGAGCAAAAAACAAAATCATTTCAAGGATATGTCGTAGAGTCCTCTACCTATGAATATGAAAAGGGGATAAATGGACATATGACTGTCCGCATTCCGAGTGGCGACTTAACTGCATTTCTTCAACAAATGGAAGACATGAGTGATAAGGTGATTCAAAAAACAATTGAAGGGCAAGACGTAACAGAAGAATATATTGATTTGGAGTCAAGACTAAGAGCAAAACGTGCACTGGAAACCCGATTACTTGACTTACTGAATCAAGCAGAAACAACAGAAGACCTTCTCAAAATCTCAGATGACCTGGCCAGAGTACAGGAAGATATCGAGCAGCTTGAAGGAAGAAAAAAATATATTGAAAATCGAACCGATTTTGCCCAGGTGAATTTAACAATAGAAGATTCATCAGTATATATTCCGGAAGTCACAAAAGGGGAGGAGCTACAAACCGGAAATAAAATAAAGCAGGCATTTGCAAATTCAATCAATATGATTATGGGATTCTTCTCAGGCTTATTAGTATTTATGATTGGATATTCGCCTATTTTTGTGTTACTAGGTATACCAATCGTTGTTATTTGGTTCATTATGAAAAAGAAAAATAACCATTCGTCTGGGTCTGATGACGACTAAATAATAAAAGCCAAGTAGCTATTTTTAGCAGACTTGGCTTTTTCTATTAAATAAAAATGAAAAGGATAACGGTTTTGCCGCTATCCTTTTTTGTGAAAAACAGATTAACGAGATCCGCCTAATTGTTGTTCAGCCATTTGAACTAATCGTTTTGTGATCTCACCACCTACAGAACCGTTAGCACGTGATGTTGTATCTGGGCCAAGTTGAACACCGAACTCTTGAGCAATTTCATACTTCATTTGGTCAAGTGCAGCTTGAACACCAGGCACTACTAGATTGTTTGAGTTATTGCTACGTTGCCCCGCCATGATGATCACCTCCTTAATTCTATGTTGTACAGAAATTATCATTTTATGTAACCCTCGAAAAAAATTTTTTTCACTGGTATTCGCCGTAATATCTAAGTGTATCAAGGGGATGCTATTATCGAATTTTTGCGGAGGTGTGCTAATGAGAATAATAGGGATTCTACTGCTGTTTCTATTTTTTATCCCTTTGGTTGGAAATGCAGTTACACACAGTGAAGAAATCAAAGCCGCCTTTATCCGGGATGGAGACCTATGGATTTCACAAACTGGTAAAGAAGTGAAAGTGACGAAAAGTGGGAACACCTATAACCCCAGTTGGTCTCCAGATGGAAAATGGCTACTCTTTCAACATGATGTGGATTCCCCTAATCCACCATACGGAAAATGGAGTGAAATTTGGGTTTACGAGGTGGAAAAAAAGCAATTAAAGAAAATCTTTTATAATGGTAGTAATCCAAAGTGGGCACCAAATGAGAATATTATAGCCTTTAAAAACGAAAATATTTTAAATGTCTGTAATTTAAAGCATTTTTTTAATGTGGCATTGGGAGTAGACGACTATAACTGGCTTCCAGATGGCAGTGGCTTCATTTTATCGTCTAGTGCACAACTAAGGCCAAATGGGTGGACCCAACCAAAGCTGTACAAGAAATTATTAGATCAAAACTGGGAGGAAATTAACCCTTATTCTGGAGCTGAAGTTTTATTTACTATTCCAAAAGAGGTGCAAAAAAACGGGGAGGCTATACAGTCTATTCAAGCTTCATCATTTCAATTTTCCCCTAGTCAGAAATGGGTTTCTTTCATTATTTCTCCAACAGCATCTATCTCTATGGACGCTAATATGTTGTCTGTGATTACTGCAGAAGGGGAACAATTTCAACCAATTGATGAGGTTATCTTTGGGGTAGGAAGTCCTAAATGGGCCCCAATGAAAGAGATTTTAGCCTATATATCAGGAACGGGAAGAATTGTCTTTGGATTTAAAAATAAAGATTTAAAGCTCAAGGAACTACCAACTTCTGTACCTATTACCCCAGAAAACTTTGCTGAACTAGATTTTACTTGGGTGGATGACCAAAATTTGATTACATCAAGAGTGATAGAGGCAGACTGGTCTAATGATATAGCGAAACAGCCACTTCCAAGTTTGTACAAGATTAACTGGGTAACTGGACAACAACAAAAGATGATAGACACTCCGAAAAATTATGGAGACTATCAACCTCAATTTATTGCATCAGCTCAAGCATTAATTTGGCTCAGAAAGAGATCCTTACAAGATGAAAGTGGGGACATATGGATCTCTAATTTGTCGGGTGAGAACAAGAAGAAATGGATAGAAAATGTTAACGAAATAGCGGTATACAGTTCCAAACGACCTTAACGATTGGAAAAATGATGAAACCATTAAACATCTAGAGCGTACATATGATAAGAGAGCAAAAAAATGGGAGAGGAGTTTTGCAATGAAAAGAATATCTAGAAGGAAATTGAGAAAGCAACAAAATGGAAGATACACCATTTTTGATTTTATTATAGATGTTCTGTTGTTTATTCCTGAGTTAATTGTATTCCCATTTCGGATATTATTTTATTTAGGAAGAGGGTTATTTCGGATTATTGGGGATGTGTTTAATTTTTAGCCAATTAGAGGTCTTCCTTTTTCATTAACTTCAATATATGTTCTTTAGGTGTCCAGCAGTTGAATCGATAGTGGGTTTTTGTTTCATATTTAAGCCTATTACATTGATAGGACATCTGCTTTCCTTGTCTAATAGCGAGGAAATGGATACATGTTGCACAGCAATGATATTTTTTCATTTTGTTCACCACCAATTATTGAATCATTCCTCTTTAAGATTAACACACTATTTCCAACACATAATACATAAAAATAAAGGAGTTTTGTATGGATACAGCAGTTTTTTTAGATCGGGATGGTGTCATTAACGAGGTCTTGACCAAGCGGGTCAAGTTTGTGAATAAACCGTCAGACTTACATTTGCTACCTGGAGTTGAAGAGGCAATTTTACATTTAAATCAGTCAGGATTGAAAGTGTTTGTTGTTACGAATCAAGGAGGAGTCGGGCTTGGTTATATGAAGGAAGCTACTCTTCATAAAGTCCATGACACTCTTTTAGAAAAATTAGGCAAAGTAGAAGCGACGGTAGACGATATTGCTTATTGTCATCATAAGCCCCATGAAGGGTGTGCGTGTAGAAAGCCTGAGCCAGGTATGCTATTAAAGTTAGCCGAAAAGCACGCTATTGATTTATCCAAAAGCTATATGGTTGGGGACCGAGATGTTGATATCATCGCAGGAAAAAGAGCAGGGTGTACAACCATTTTAGTGGGAACAGAAAAGGCGGAGGCGGATAAGAGGTTTAAAGATTTGTTAGAAGCATCTAAATGGATTGTGGAGGACTTTCAAGCTTCCGACAAAAAGTAAACTCAGACTAGATCTGAGTTTTTTTGTTTGTTGGATTAGGAGAGAAAAAAAGCAATTTGTCTCCAAAAGTTTGTAAAGAATATGTGGAAATATAAATACATGGGTTGCGATTACCCATAAGTTTTGCTAATCTAACGGTGTTATCGGGTTTCGATATTGGGGTTCGATTATAGGAAGGTGGTTTCATTGGAAGATAAAATCGTCCGTAAACTTTTCCTTGGTTTTATACAAATTCATATTTTACACCACGCCAAGGAGCATCCTATTTTTGGATTATGGATGTTAGAGGAGTTAAAGGAGCACGGCTACCAAATAAGTGCGGGAACTCTGTATCCAATCTTACATTCTATGGAGAAAGATGGACTTCTTTTGAAAAAAGAAGAAAAGGTAGAAGGGAAGATTCGTAAGTATTATTCAACGACTGAAAAGGGTAACCATGTGCTTGAGGAAGCCAGAAGGAAAGCCTATGAGCTTTTTAAAGAAATTAAAGAGTAAGGAGTGAGTAAAGTGAGTCAAAAAAAGGACGTAAGCTTCAAGTCTCTTCTTGAGATTTTATTAGTTTCCACAAGGTTAGGTCTGACATCATTTGGAGGTCCTGTTGCTCATCTTGGATACTTCCATGAGGAGTATGTAAGAAGAAGGAAATGGATGGATGAAAAGGCTTATGCTGATTTAGTAGCACTGTGTCAGTTTTTACCAGGTCCAGCGAGTAGCCAGGTTGGAATTGGGATCGGCGTTATGAGAGCTGGTGTTATCGGTGGAATTTTAGCTTTTATTGGTTTTACACTGCCGTCAGTTATTGCACTAATCGCTTTTGCAATTATTGTACAAGGCTTAGA
This sequence comes from Bacillus carboniphilus, assembly GCF_039522365.1. Taxonomy (GTDB): domain Bacteria; phylum Bacillota; class Bacilli; order Bacillales; family JC228; genus Bacillus_BF; species Bacillus_BF carboniphilus. The sequence goes on from NZ_BAAADJ010000014.1 coordinate 17,105, forward strand.
TGTGGCTGATGCAAGCTGGATCCATGGGCTAAAGATTGTGGCTGTTGCAGTAGTAGCACATGCCATTATAGGGATGGCACAAAAGTTAACGCCTGACCTTCAGAGAAAAACGTTAGCTTTATTAGCACTAGTCATTACCCTGTTATGGCAAACTGCCTTTACACAAGTAGGAGTTATCCTTTTAGCAGGATTTATTGGTTACTTAATTTATAAAGAACACGAAACTGAGATGGGACAAAAATATAACTTTCCCATTTCGAAGAAGTTTGGTGCTATATGCTTTACTTTATTTTTTGGACTTTTGATTGTCTTACCAATACTAAGAGAAGTTACAGCCTTAGATTGGCTTGCCCTATTTGACAGTTTTTATCGTTCAGGGTCCCTAGTTTTTGGTGGGGGGCATGTTGTATTACCACTATTAGAAAGAGAATTTGTCCCAACAGGCTGGTTGAGTGAGGAAGCCTTCTTAGCTGGATATGGTGCTGCTCAGGCTGTTCCTGGCCCATTATTTACTTTTGCAGCCTACATAGGAGCTGTAATTGGCGGATGGAAAGGTGGATTACTTGCTACTTTTGCCATTTTCCTACCTGCGTTCTTGCTAATCTTAGGATCTTTACCATTTTGGAATGCATTGCGTACGAACCCGAAAATTAAGGGGGCTTTAATGGGTGTAAATGCTGCTGTTGTTGGGATCCTTATTTCAGCTTTCTATCATCCAATCTGGACGAGTTCAATCCTAGGTCCAGTAGATTTTGCTTTTGCAGCTGTCCTCTTTAGTATGTTAGTTTATTGGAAATTGCCACCTTGGATTGTTGTGTTAACAGGAGCACTTGGTGGTTTATTAATCGGTATGTTGTAAGTATAGGGGAGATTGGAATGACGGTTATTAATGGGGAAATACTTTCTTTTCCAAATGCAACAACAAGAGAAGAAAAGCTAAAAATCATTGAAGAAATTAAGAATAGGTTACTCATGCAACATGGTGAGCAAATTATAGCAATTGGGGTGTATGGTTCTATCGGTTTAGGCAAAGAGGGTCCATACTCTGATATTGAAATGCATGTTGTAACAGAGGATGGATACACATTCAGTGGAAAAGAGTTTATCTTTCCTCCTTTCAAAATAGAAATAGGAGTTGACCAGAAGAGTGAACTCCTAGAAGAAGCCCAAAAGGTTCATGATGGCTGGGCTATTAAAGCTGGAGTCTATCATCACGTAATGAGAATATATGACCCACATGATTTCTTTGGGGAATTAAAAAAGGCTGCTTCCAATATTCCTGTTGAAGATTTTCATTTTGTCATGAGGGAATTTATGATTTGGGAACCATATGAAACAATGGGTAAGATTCGAAACAATGTTAAGAGTGGTAACTTAAACTATCTTTCTCTTGGGGCTATGGATATAGCTTGGCAAACAGCTAAACTAATTGGCCTAGCTAATCAGAAGTTTTACAGCACAAGAGCAAGAACGTATGAAGAATCCTTACAAATGAAATCAAGACCTAAAGGATACGATGACTTAATCACTCTTGTCATGAAAGGCGATTTACTAGATAAGGAGAAGCTATACCGTCTTTGTGAATTGTTATGGACAGGTCTTAATGAATGGTTTTTGGAACTTGGCATTACCTATAAAGAGAATACATTACCACTATAAATAGGAAAATATAGGAAGGTTTTCCACTCTCTGTATAGAATTATATACAAAAGGGGGCAAGCTGATGGAAATGTATCATATGTTAGATCAATTGAAATTTTTCTTAAAAGCACTTGAATCTGATGACGAGTTTTTTAGGACAACGGCTAATATTACAAAAAAGCTGCTTGATGCCTATATGGAACAAGGGTTTTCCAGGGAAGAAGCTATGACGCTTATATGTAAGTTAGGGAACGGGACTAGTCCAGGACCAAGATGATAAAACACAAAAGCTGTTGCGACTATGTGCAACAGCTTTTGCATTTGAAACTATTAAACTTCTTCTTTATCCTTATTTCTCTCCACCCAATAATCTGCATTTTTGATTCCTAGTTTAATAGGGTCAAAGACAGGGTCGATTCCTTGCTTTTTTTGTGCTTCATAATCCTTCAAAGCGGCTAATGCAGGCTTTGCAAGAATGAGGATTGCAATGACGTTTAGCCAAACCATCAGTCCTAATCCAATATCACCAAATGCCCAGGCACTTCTCGCTTCCTTCACACAGCTAAAGAATACGGCGCCTAACAGCACAACTTTTAAGATAAACATTGCCACATTGTTAAATCGATTTCGAACGAGGTAAGCAATGTTTGTTTCGGCCATATAGTAGTAAGCCATAATTGTTGTAAAGGCAAAGAAAAGGAGGGAAATCGCAACAAAGCCTGCACCAAATCCAGGTAATACGGACTCAACAGCAGCCTGTGTATAACCAGATCCAGCTTCTACACCCTCTAGGTTCGAATAAATCATCGTTCCATCAGGTGCTTCGGTATTATACATGCCTGTGAATAAAATCATAAAGGCAGTTGCAGAACATACTAACCAAGTATCGACATAAACTGAGAAAGCTTGAACTAAACCTTGTTTGGCAGGGTGAGACACTTCTGCTGCACCTGCAGCATGTGGCCCCGTACCTTGACCAGCTTCATTGGAGTAGATTCCACGTTTAACTCCCCAAGCTATGGCTGCACCGATAATTCCTCCAAACGCAGCGTCTGCACCAAAAGCACTGTTAAAAATTAAAGCAAATACCCCAGGTAACTCAGCTACATTAAAGAGAATGATGATTAAAGAAACGAGTACATATCCAATAGCCATAAAAGGTACAACAACCTGTGCTACACCTGCAATTCGCTTAACTCCCCCAAAGATAATAAGAGCTAATACTAGAATGAGGGCCGCCCCTGTAACCCATGGAGCAATGCCAAAAGCCGTGTTCATACTTGAGGCAATTTCAAAAGCTTGCACCCCTGGCATGAGAAAACTAAGTGCTAACACTGTGGCAATCGCAAATAAAACCCCATACCATTTCCAGCCGATTCCTTTTTCAATATAATAGGCAGGTCCGCCCCGATATTGACCATCTTGCTTCTCTTTGTATATTTGAGCCAAGGTAGACTCAACGAAAGCAGTGGCTGATCCTAAAAAGGCAATCGCCCACATCCAAAACACAGCACCTGGGCCGCCAAATCCTATCGCGGTTGCGGTTCCAGCAATATTACCGGTTCCAACACGTCCAGATAGGGAAACAGCGAAAGCTTGAAAGGATGAAATACCAGCATCCGAGCTTTTCCCCCTAAACAGTTGCCGAACCATATCCTTAATCAATCGGACTTGAAGAAAACGAGTTAAAATCGTAAATACAACGCCCACACCTAAACATATGTAGATCACGGGTGCACTCCAAAGGACTCCGTTTAACCAGGACGGAAAGGTAACCGATATCCAATTCCAAATTTCTGCCATCATATTCCCCCTTGTTCTTATTGAAGATGAAATCCTTCTTATATAGAAAAGAGATAATGGCTAGTAAAGATAATCAGGATTCCATCTTCCTACGTCATTCTATGACAAGTACCACAAATAAAATTCTCAAAAAATTCAAAAAGATGGGGTATAAATATCCCATTTTTATAGCTCACAACTCTTATTTCATGCAAATTGTTTATTTCAAAAGGGCATTGGTAAAACTTATGAAAGGAAATTTCTAATATTGTGTAGAGACTTCCAGATTTAAAAACGTTTACTACATACAGAAGTAAACAGAAAAGAGGGTTTTATTGTTATGTTTCGCCTTGTAAGAACTTTGATTGTAACAGTCTTCTTAGGAGCTTTGGGATATTTCATATATGATCGCCTAATCGTAAATCCATTGCAGATGAACGACCCTCATACTGCAGAAGCAGTCGTGGCATACCATACATCAGAAGTGGTGGTAAAGAATCCTGAAAGTTTACTTGTTTTAGTAAATAAAAAAAATACCTTAGAAGATGACTTCGAGCCATCTGAACTAGTTGTACCCAATGTTCCATTTGGTAAAGGAGCGACCGAAGAAGAGAAGTATTTACGAAGTGAAGCTGCAGGTGTATTAGAGTCCTTATTTCAGGAAGCTAGTCAACAGGGGCATCACCTCATTGCAACCTCTGGATACCGATCCTATGAACTGCAAGAGAAGCTATATCAAGACTTTGTTAATCAAATGGGATTAGAAGCTGCAGAATATAGAGCAGCTCAGCCTGGAAATAGTGAACATCAAACAGGTCTTACGATGGATATAACATCTAGCAAGTTTAACTATACAGAGTACAATAATTTTGGAGAGACCCCTGGTGGTCAGTGGGTGGCAGAAAATGCTCATCATTATGGTTTTATCATTCGATACCCTGAAGGAAAAGAACATATTACCGGCTATCAATACGAACCCTGGCATCTACGTTATGTAGGTACAGAACAAGCAACCTACATCTATCAGAATAATCTTACCTTTGAAGAATATAAGGGTGAAGTTTGATCCATTAGAAAGACAAGTGTTACTCAAAACCGTTGACATAGAGGCGGTTTCAAGGTAAAATAACACTTGTCTTTCCTTTATATTTTGATTCCGTAGCTCAGTTGGGAGAGCACCACCTTGACAGGGTGGGGGTCGCTGGTTCGAGCCCAGTCGGGATCATACGTGAAAACCCTAGAGCCTATTTGGTTCTAGGGTTTTTTTTATATTTTTTTTCGAATTTTATAGTCTATACATAGTGGAAGAATATGTTTTCCTACCACCATCTAAGTTAATGGCATGGTATTTGGTTAATATACCCATAGGTGTATAAAACGATATAGATTCGATATATATATGTAGTAGAAGTCACATGTGAAATAGGAGAAAATTGGAACATAGCTGAAAAATTTGAAATCCTGATGGAAGACCTAAAAATAGCTGTTTAGGAGATGATAAAATTTAAGGAGGCAATCAGTCTCACTAATTAGCTAGAAGGGGGGAACATTGTGGTAAAAGTAACAGAAGCTGCTTTAAATGAAATAAAGGGTGAAGTTCAAGACATTCTTGATGAAGGAAAGAAACCACTCATCCGTCTGTCAATGGGCATTGGCTGAGGTGGGCCAAAGCTTCGTCTGACTCTGGAGGAGTCGGCTTTAGAGAATGATGAAATAACGGAGATAGATGGTATTTCTTTTTTAGTGAATGAAAGAGATGCTGTTTATTTCGACCAATTGAAAATTGATTACACCAAGACTTTATTTGGTGGAGGGCAATTTGTAACACTACGTACGTAGAAAAAGAGCATCCAATGGGTGCTCTTTTCCTGTTCAACTAGGATACATAAACTAGATTTGTCTTATTGTTAACTATAAAATCCACGAATCTATCAGTAGATTTGACCATACATACAGGTTTAAAAGTGAATATAGATAAAGTAAATCAGAGAAAGGAGCTGAAAAAAATGGGAGTATGGTTTGCAAATAGTGGCCGTGGTGGCAATGGAGGAAGTAACGGAAACGGTGGTAGCAACGCTGAAGCTACTGCAGATAGCCGTTCAAATGCAGAATTAGACTTTGAAAGCAACATTGATAACGAACTAGACAACGAAAATGATAGCCGCAACCGCAATCGCAACACAAACATCGCTAGAATCCAAAATAGTGGAAATGCGAACTTAGATCTAGAAGTGAACGTGGATGCAAGAACTGTGGCTCGAGTTCGTTCTCAAGCAGATGCAGATCAGGATCAAGAACAAAATCAAGATCAAGATCAGGATCAAGAGCAAAACCAAGAGCAAACTTTTGAGTTATAAAAAAGATGTGGTGGGTGTACAAGCCCACCTCTCATTCTATTGGGAAGGGTGTGACTCTTATGTTTCCAAAAGTGAATAACTCTAGGAATGAAGAAAGTGAATTAAACCGAATTATAAATCAAAACCAATCAAGAATAAACCAAAGCGGAAATTCTGATGTGGATGTGAACGTGAAGGTTGAGGTGGATACAAAACCTATCGCCTACGCTTTGCTAGTATCATTATTAAGCACAAATCAACTATCAAGAAGTCAGTTTAATGAGGCAGTGAATCAATTAGATGAGCTGCTGGATCGCTCAGGAAGTAGTAGACGAGGAAACTCTCATCCTTGGTTTAGACGATAAAGTCCCTTTTTAAGAAGAAGAGGGACTTTTACTTTTGTCAAACTTCAGCTTCTAATGAATATAATAGATGTACTCATTAGAATGGGCGGATTATTATGGACTCACAGCTTAAACAATTATATGGATCGTGGATTCAAGCAATCGGTACTATTGTAGCTGCAATAGGGAGTACCCCAAATAAATATGTAACCAAGGAGTTCCTTGATGCTCTAGAACTGTGGGGGAATGTGCTTCAAGCGACAGGAAATGCATTAGAAGCCGATGGTGGTGGAGAAGAGCTAGAAGTGCTTGGTAATGAAATTCAAGCTATTGGAAATGTTACAGTTGTTGCAGGTTTAGTCTTACATGTTGAGAAAAATGTGGGGCAGAGGTTAGAGATTACTGGAAATTGGCTTCAGGCACTGGGTGGAGGAGTCGCATTAGGTGCTGAGTTGGACGAGGAAAGGACCCCTAGTAGTGCTTATATTATAAATGGGAATTTACTACAATCAATCGGCAATTCAATGCAGGCCATAAGCGGTATATATGAGCTAAGAGAAGACGGGGGGTTCCAAACACATCCCAAAATTGACAGTCAAACCCTAGAGGTAAGTGGTAGCTGGATTCAAGCAGTAGGTTCTGTACTTACCTTAATCGGTCAAATAAAAGAAAGTTGAGATTTCATACATTTTTTCTAGGAAGAGGGAATCGAGCTGTTTTGATACGGCAATCTCTCGAATCCCCTTTTTTAAGTATTATTATTATCAAACTGGATATAAGGCTGAAGCCAATTCTTCCTCAATAGTATAGAAGAGTTTTCCTATTTCAATTTTTGAGCCATTGGTTAAAAATACAATTCCTAATTCATCTACCTTATTAAAATAAAGACCTGAAATAAGGCCATAGGCATTCCCAGAATGGCCAATTACGGTTTTCCCCTCCACTAAATCTTCGGTTATTTGAAAATGAATCCCTTTTTTTCTATATACACTATCCTTTGGAGTACCTTGCCAAAAAGGCTGGTGCATCAATTCAACTGTCTCTGGCTTCAGTATTTGTTTGTCTAAATAGACACCAGCATTCATATGTAACATTAAAAATTTCGATAAATCACGGACGGTGGATTTCACTCCGCCTTGCGGATTGTAAATACCACCATTTTTTCCTGGCATATAGTGAGACAAGTCAATTTTCTTTGGGCGATCTCTATCCGCGCTGTCTAACGCAATTGCAAATTCTTCGTTTTCTGGATCATACTCGTATAAAACGGCTAGTTCCGATAGCGTTATATCTTCTATATTGAAGCTAGTCTCTCTCATTTCAAGAGGTTCAAAAATATGTTTTTTACAATAGAGGTCAAAACGCTCACCGGACAATATTTCTACTAACGTGCCAACTACAATGGAAGCTAAATTGGAATAAGTAAAATGACCAGAATCTCCTGGTTCATACTTTCCCCATATCTGCTTTTTGTAGAACTTCCCACCTGGTAACAAAATCTCTTTTAATGAAGGTGGATGACTATCATAAGAAGCAATAGCAAATTCAACATACTCATCCTGGAGACTGGAAGTATGCGTCATTAGCTGAGTAAATGTAATAGGAGTATTTGGAAAATATGGATTTCGAACTTTAAAACCTAGATGATCACTAATATCATCGTTTAGATTAAACTTTCCTTTCTCATATTGTTGCATGAGTGCAGTAGCTAAAATAGATTTTGAAATAGATGCAATTCGGTAAACAGTCTGTGCATGGACGTATTTCTTTTGGTTGATATTAGCCAAGCCGTAATACCCTTCCCATACTAACTGTTCTTTATAGATGATACCCGCTGAAAGTCCGATGATTTGTAAGCGATTTTGAATATCTCTAATCTTTTGATCTAATTGTTCATTATTTATAGTGACCATGATCTTCCCCCTTACCTCATATGAAAATAATATCTTGTTTGACTAGTTGGGGGAAGTACTTAAAGCTAGGATTATGTACTAGTTATATATTTCTTGTTTTTTTATCTTTGGATCTCATTTTTATTTTAGTTGGAACAAAAAGAATTCCTGCTGCAATAAGAAGTATGGCAAATAGAAGCATTAAAAAAGTCGTAAAAGGAAGGTATTTATATCCTTGTATAGTAAGAGAAGTTACAATCATGGTTAATGCGAATGTAATAACTACTGATGAACTATTATTGGTTTTGTTTCGTTTCATTTTATTCACCTCATCCATATTATTCCTAAAGTGGGGGGGATTTATGTGGGTGTGTTCATGTTGGTTTCAATAATCATCCTAAGAAGCTGCGATTATTTCACACACAAATAATGGTTTCTTTTGTAAACTAGTAATACAGGTTTTGCTTAGATTCCAAAGGAGGTAATATTGTGAGAATATACATAGTTGCTGATGGAGAAGGAATTTCAGGAGTTGTTAGTTCAGAAGAAATGCACCATGAAGGTAGCCAGTGGCAGTGGTTTCGCAAAATGATGACGAATGATGTGAATGTGGCTATTCAAGGTGCGTTTGAAGCAGGAGCAACAGAAGTAATTGTAAATGATGCCCATTGGGATAGTTTAAATCTTATTTATGAAGAAATAGACCCAAGAGCTGAAATAATCCGAGGCTCAGGTAAACGTCTAAGCATGATTGATGGAGTAGAAGGAGCAGACGGCGTCTTTTTTATAGGAATGCATGCGAAAGTGGGGCATTCCCATGGATTGGCCAATGAGACATTCTTTGGTCCAGAAATGTATGAGATGCGAATTAATGGAACGGCTGTTGGAGAGGTTGAACTTTTCGGTGCTATTGCTGGTCATTTCAATATTCCTGTCCTCATGGTGTCTGGTGATGACTGCTTAGCGTGTGAAGTAAAAGAATCAATTGGGGATATTGAAACAGCGGTAGTGAAGTATGCCATTAACCGTTTTGCGGCCCGATGCCTTTCTATGGAGAGAGCTCATCAGGAAATTAAAGAAAAAGCCATTCGTGCAGTAAAACGTTCCAAAGAAATAAAACCATTTCAAATAGAAGGTCCAGTGGAAATGGAAGTAGAATTTACATCAACAGCTGAATGCTTTAAAGCAAGCTTAGTTCCAGGTTCATATATGAAATCACCTAGGACCATTGCGTATAAAGGAGAAAATATATTAGAAGCATGGAAAGGAATCTATGCTTGTATGCTCCTGGGGGCAACTGCATTTGATAAATATTATGGGTAAGTAAACGGGGGATTGTCCTCCGTTTTTTTTCTTTATGGGACAAACACCTTTTTTTAGTTTTCCGCTAAAAGAAGGGCATTAGCCGACGCTTTTTTAAAAAAGATGGGTTTTTTTCTCGATTTTTCATAAAAAACTAAACTCTTGTCCAGTCCATTTTTACCTATATTGCATAAACAAGTAGTAGTGAATGAAATGGAGGGATTATTTTTGGGTCACGATAAGGAGTATTATAAAAAGAAATATAAGCTTTATAAACAAAGATATGCCACATATAAAGAGATCATTGAAAATAACCAGATTCAAAGTGAAACAAGTAACCAGGAATCTTCTAGCTCATCTTCTGATGAAGAAACTGCCACAGTTCCAAAGAGTATGCCAAATGAAGGCGGGGTACAACCTTTACAAAATGAAGTGATTTTACAACCTTTACAAGGGGAACGTGGTCCTCAAGGTGTAGCAGGTGAACAAGGCCCACCAGGACCACAAGGAGAACGCGGACCTCAAGGAGTACAAGGAGAGCGTGGTCCCCAAGGACCTCAAGGAATTCAAGGTCCACCAGGTCCACAGGGAGAAAGAGGCTCCCAAGGACCACCGGGTGAGACTGGTCAGCAAGGTCCTAAAGGAGAACCAGGTCCACCAGGTCCACAAGGAGAGAGAGGACCACAAGGACTTCAAGGAGACATAGGTCCACAGGGCCCTAAGGGAGAGCAAGGGCCACCAGGACCACCGGGAGAAAAAGGACCTCAAGGTTTAAAAGGTGACAGAGGTCCAGAGGGGCCAGTAGGTCCACAGGGTCCTAAAGGAGATCGAGGTCCACAAGGGGCACCAGGTGTGCAAGGGCCGCCGGGACCACAAGGAGAACGCGGTTTACCAGGACCCCAAGGGGAGCGAGGAGCTCGAGGACCGCAGGGTGTGCAAGGGCCACCAGGACCACAAGGGGAACGCGGACCTAAAGGTGAAAAAGGAGAACGCGGTCCAGAGGGGCCAAGAGGTCCAGTAGGTCCACAAGGTCCACAAGGAGAAAGAGGGATCCAAGGACCAAAAGGTGAAAAAGGGGATCAAGGATTGCAAGGTCCACCGGGAGAACAAGGTCCACAAGGTCCAAGAGGAGAGCGGGGACCAGAGGGACCACAAGGACCTCAAGGGTTACAAGGTCCACCTGGAGAAGAAGGACCACCTGGACCAAGAGGACCACAGGGGCCACAAGGAGAACAGGGTATACCAGGTGGCCTTATAGCATTTGGTTCCATTTATAGAAATGCAATCAGAAGTATTGTTCCAGGAATTGGTAGTCGGTTAGAGTTTAATACTCGTGGAAAAAGGTCTTTTAACTCAACAGCTGATTTGTCAACGCACACGGTAGGTGTTCATTCAGAAGGGTACTACGAAATCACGGTGTCCATTACTGTAGATGTACGTGCTAATGAAGGAGCAACCTTTTATGTTGCACGGAATAACAGTGATGATTTGTACGAAATGTCAACATTACAAATCTATAATATGGCTCCTTCAGGAAGCATGTCCCTTACATTGAATAAAGTTTTTCAAGCAGAACTTGAGGCGAATGATGCTCTATCGGTAATGGTTTCAGATATTGTAGGAACACCAAGTTATAGCTTTGCATCTTTTACGGTTAAGCGCATCCATTAGTTTGGGAATGAGGTTAGTATTGTTCCCCTGTTAGTAGATAACGTTAATGGAGGGAACGCAAAGGTAGGAAACGCGCCCTGGTGAGTAGCCAAACGTGAATAGAGGGAACGCAAAGGTAGGAAACGCGCCCTGATGAAGAGTCAAACGTTAATAGAGGGAACGCAACCACCGGAAACGATCCCTGATGAGCAGCAGAACGTTAATGGAGGGAACGCAAAGGTGGAAACGCGCCCTGGTGAGTAGCCAAACGTGAATAGAGGGAACGCAACCTGCCAACCCACCAACCCGCAACCCCAGCATAATAACGCAAACAAAAAGCCGTACCTTTCACAAAGGTACGGCTACATATTATGAAGCATACTATTCGTTTTCAGAAGGCCAGCCTCCCCAAAGGCTCGCTGCATGACCATCAAGATCGTAGAAAGTAAAGCTGTAACCACCTTCTTCTTTGTACACCATATCTCCGGTATTGACCCCTTTATTCTGAAGCTCCTCATACACCTCATGAATATTTTCAACTTGGAATTGGACGATAGGCTGGACTTTATTGTATGTATCGATAAATTCTAGTGTGGGAATTTCCTCACATTGAATCAAACCAAATCCAGCATTCCCTAAGTTCAGCCATGCTTCCTGGTCTCCAGGTTGAAAAGGGAAGGTTAGAGAAACCCCCAATACCTTTTGGTACCAAGCCACTGATTTTTCTACATTACTAACGGGCCATTGGATGACAGCCAACCCTTTTGTTTTAATAGACATAATTTCCACTCCTTAGATTAAGTTTCATATAGTTAAACGAAAAGTAAAAGTAAAAAGAAATGGGTTAAAAAAATATTTCTGTAGAAAATTTTATTAAATGGCCATCTGGATCTCGAAAAGTAAAATAGTAAACACCTTGTGACTGTTTTATATCTTTGATTCCAACACCATTTTTTAAGAGAGTTAAATAGGCATCACACATCGTCTCTGGGTTTCCAGTACGAAATCCCTCTAACAAGGCTTTAAATAAAGCTGGCGTTACAGTGGGGGATTGGGTATATGCAATGGGTCTAACTGTTTCTTTTGTTTTTAATTCTTTTAATCTATGTCTTGCTCTTTTCAATCCTTCTTTGACAGCACCTTCTGTACTATGAAGGAGGATAGCGGTCTCTTTGGCTTTGAAGCCAAATCCGTCTATTAACAGAACTAACATCATTTGTTTGGCTGTTAAATGCTGGGATAGATATTCAAATACTTCATAGGTTGTAAGATGAATATCCCATTTGCCTCTCCCAATTGCTTCCTCATAATCAATTGTAGGAGAATGTTTGTTGCTGCGGTAATCATCAATCCAAAGATGGGTAGCAATTCGTCTTAGATAAAACTTATTCATCTCTCTGTCTGGTTTCTGCTCCATCGATAAGTGTGCACGAATCATGGTTTCTTGAAATAAATCTTCAGCTTCCCATCTAGAACCATTGGCCAGATGATAACAATGCCTTTTCAAGTCGGCTTCTATTTCTACAAACTTCTCGATAAATTGATTTGCCATGCTAATTGTTATCCCTTCCTAACCTACAACATAACCTCATACTTACTATGCTGTCCGTATATGTTTGCGATATCTTTCAATTTATATCTCCTTTGGTAAAAATCATTGAGACCTTTGTTGCTAGCTAAACAATCAAAGCGAATGGCCTTATTTCCTTTTTCAGCACAAAAACGCTCCGACCATTCCAATAATTTTGTACCCAAGCCTACTCCAGCATAATTCCTATGAACAACAAGCCTATGTAAGTAAATAACACCCTCTTCGTTTGCCTCATCACCCCAAATATCACGGTCCCATTCATTAGGTGAGGTTTCGAGTGTCACAGAGGCAACAGGAATGTTGTCTTTCATTAAAATATAGGTGTTATGGATGGAATCAAAAATTTCCGGAGTATTCTCTTCCAGGTTGGTTAAATAGTACTCCCATTGGGTTGTGTTTTTGGATTGGAGCCATTCTGCAGCGTTCACAACTAAATCTAATACTATTTGTAAGTCATCTTCCTTTGCAAGCTTTATGTGGAAGACCTCGTCGTTATTATGAATCTCCATGTTAGCAACTCCCTTACATTAATCTTCTTTCAACAATTCGATAAACGATTTATTAGTCCTTCTCTAAATATTCGAAGAACCCTAACTGATTTCCCCACGGATCTGAAAAGGTTGCCCATTTAACTGGAACGCCTTCTCTTGAATAAATCTCAAATGGTTCAATACCGAGTTCATTTATTAGTCTGCTACGCTCCATTTCTATATTGTTAACCCCAACTCTTAAAGGTCCACAGCCGGATGAAGGGTCGCCTTCTGCTACCTGTAACCAACTTCCTTTTACTAGCTCCCATTCTGCAAAGCCTTCATGCGGAATAAAATCTGGTTTTCTTTTTAGTAACGTTTGATACCAGTTAAGACCTTCTTTAATATTACTGACTCTAAATTGAATCGTCATTTCTTTAAACACATTGAACACCGCCCTGTAAAAAGTAAAAGGATACCAGGCGATCTGGTACCCTAGCAATTTTTAGTTTGAAAACTCGAGAAGCTCAATTTGATTTCCGGTTGGGTCCTCGATGACTGTATATCTTCCTGGAGGACATGGTCTTGGTTCATCAAAAAGGATTTTCACGCCTTTTGAACGCAAAACCTCAATATCTTGATCTAAGTTAGACGAAACAAACCCAGGCAACACATTTTGCTTCGGTTGGAGCTCAACATCTGGGGCTTCTTCAAGAACAATCGGAATCTCTTTATGATTTAAACTTACAATACAATCTCCATAATGCTTGTTTACTTCAAAACCTAGCACCTCTGTATAAAATTGAATAGATTCTTTAATATTTGCTACTTTTACTGTTAATACACACATTTCATTTAACATTTTACTAGGCCTCCTAAACTATTTTGTTCCCTCAAATAGGTGGAACTGTAGACCGTAGGGGTCCTTATACATCATACTTTTCTCGCTAAAAACTTTAGTGACTACACATCCAGCCTTTTCTAATGTTTCTTTAACTTCAGCAAAATTTTTAACGGAATACTCAAAGAATACTTGTCCAGCTTTTTCATGGCTTGGTTGGTTTTCTACATAAATATTTAGACCACCTAAAGTTAACTTTTTCTCATTGATCATTTCTTCACTGACTGACATTCCGATCACATTCTGATAAAAATCCAATGCTTTGTCGTAATCCTTTACTTGCACAGCTATATTGTTTGTCAAACGGAAGGGTGCTCGCTCATTTAATTCTTTTGAAGGGCGATAGTCACTATATCCGGATGGTAATAAATCAAACATTGGCCATACAGCACAAAAATCATCTCCCGGACCAAAGAAGGAGGTTGCTCCTTGATACATCATCCCGTTTTCATCTTTTCGGATAACAGAAACACCGGGCATATATTGTTTACCTTTTGCAAAGCCCATATCTTCTTTAAAGGTAGTGTTTGCAGAAGAAACAACTGGGAAAGTCCAATGTCTTTCTGCTGTAAAATCAGCTAAAACAGTTGGAGCATCTGGTGACTCCAATACGAAAGCAGCTTTTCTAGCAATGTGATGATAGATTCCAGAAAAGCCATCAGCCCAAACGGTGCAATAGGCACAAGCCTTTCCCATATTATGAACAATCAAAAGTTCATCTTTATCTCCAAATAGTTCAGAAAGCTGAACCGGCTGATTGCTAGGAGTTATGAATGAATAATCACTGACTTGTTTTTCAGGTAGTGATTTACGTAGCTCAGCCAATTGCTTCTTCTTTTCATGAATATTCGCTTCGAGTTCTTCAATTTGCTTTGATATAACAGTTTGTGGCATCCCTTTACATCCTTTCATAAGTGCTAAACTCAGTATAAAAAAGTGAGTCGTTAAAAATTTCTCCTAGATTGCTAATCTCTATTTTCGATCTTTTTCAAACAGTAATAAAGGAAGGTTAATCAAGATTGGTGGATCGTATGGCAAGGGCTCTCGTAATTCAACTTTCACATCTAATATGGAGTCCATTTTCACTGAAATCTGGTCTGATTTTCCCCGGATTGATTGCTCCGATAAGAAATAATGCTTTGGATTCATTCCCCAACGTAGTCCAGCAGCCAACACAAAATACTCACCAGGTGGAATATCTGTGAACACACAATAACGTGTAGTATGGCTGATAGCGGTTCCGACTATAGGACGCTGGTCAGGAATAGGGCGGGGGAATAAACCTACAAAAAGGATTCCTTTAAAATAATCTGGAGTTTTAATATGACAAGTCATTAAAGGAGGCTTCTTATAGCCTTGTACCCCAGAGTTGGTCTTCTTTTCCTGGTAAAGCTCAAGATGTGTTACATATGTATCTTGTTCCTTCCTAAATTTCTTAGGGGAAATTCCTACAAACTGTTTAAAGCGGGAAGAGAAGGAACCGATACTTCGAAATCCAATAGATAGGAGTGTCTTTAAATGCGTCGAGGAAGAATGTAGCAGGAGCTGCTTGCTTGATTCGATGCGAATGGCAGAAAGAAAGTGTCTAGGGGGGACTCCTGTGATTTCTTTAAAAATCCGGATAAAATGATAGGTACTATAACCAACATAGTTTGCTAGTTCTTCAGTCGTAATCTCTTCTTCAATGTGTTCCTTCATATATTCAATTGCTTTCTCAACCATCTTCGTCTGTTCCATGTTGATTCCTCCAAATTTTCCCTGACCAGAATATATTCGATAGATGTGATAAAAATCCTTTTTTTGAACCCGATTCAGAAGGACCAACTTCCTTCGCAAAATATGATAGAATTATAGTAATTTTTAAAAAAAGGAAGTGTCAGATCATGGTTCAATTTCCGAAGCCAGATGTAGAACAGTTTTTTCGAACTCTTTTAGTTCAAGATTTCGTAGTAAGACCAGATGAAAAACAGATTGTATTAAGTACAAATTTAAACGGTCACTATAACCTATGGGCAATGGATTTACCTAATCAATTTCCATATCCATTAACATTTAAAAACCAAAGTTCACAAGCACTTCATTATGCAAAATCAGGGGAGTTTATGGTAGTTGGTTTTGATCAGGATGGCGATGAGAATACGCAATTATACGCGCTTCAACCTCACGGGGGTGAGTTAGTTCCTCTACGGGTCCAAGAAAAAGAACGTCATTTCTTTGCGAACCTCTCAAAAGATGGAAAACGTTTATACTACACGGGGACCAAAGAGAATCCTAGATTTTTAAATACATATATTTATAACCTAGAAACAGGTGAAGAAGAAAAGATTTTGGAAGGAAAAGAGGCACCTTCTTTCTTAGCCGCTGTAAGTCCTGAAGAAAAAAGTTTTGTTTTTATTAAGAGTTTCGGTAATACTTACTCTTTGGCATATGCTCATGCAGATGGTGAAGATCTGTTGCTTACACCCGTTACGAAAGATCAACATACAACATCAAATCCAGTGTATGTGTCAGAAAATGAAATTTACTTCCTAACAGATTATGATGCGGACCTTTCTTACTTAGCAAAGTTTGATCTTCAAACTAAGGAGTTTACAAAGGTTCTTGAGGTGGAGGAAGAAGATTTTTCTACCATTAAATATAACAAAAATCAAAATGTATTGTATCTAGTGGGATCTTATGGAGTCGAAGACCGTTTTTATCAGTATGACCTTTCAAATGGTGAGCTAAAGCAGCTAACAACACCGTCAAGTGTCATTGCCAAAGTTGTCGTGATGGAAAGTGGAAACCTATATGCACTTGGTCGTGATGCTACTCGACCATTCAATATTTTCAAATCGACAGACCAAGGTGCTACATGGGAAGAATTAACGCATTATCGAGTTCCAGGAGTAGCAGACGAGGAGTTAGTTGAACCAGAAGTATTAAAATACCCATCGTTTGACGGTCTTGAAATTGAAGCTCTTTTCTTTAGAGCAAAAGAAGATAACTCCAATGGACATGTGATTTTATGGCCACATGGTGGACCTCAATCACTAGAAAGAAAATGGTTCCGTGCTCGTTTTCAGTTCTTAATTAACAGAGGATTTTCTATCTTTGCTCCAAACTTCAGAGGGTCTTCTAACTATGGACTTAAGTTCATGAAGATGGTTGAAGGAGATTGGGGACATGGGCCTCGACTAGATAATGTTGAGGGACTAGAGTGGTTAATTAAAAATGGCTATGCAGACAGAGACAAAATCCTTCTTATGGGTGGAAGTTACGGTGGTTACATGGCACTGCTTTTACACGGTCGCCACGCAGAGTACTTCAAGGCAGTGGTCGATATTTTCGGAGTAAGTAACCTCTTCTCCTTTTACGAGTCTGTTCCTGAATTCTGGAAGCCGTTTATGAATCAATGGGTAGGAGACCCTGTTAAAGATAAAGAAAAACTGACAGAGTATTCGCCGATTACACACTTAGATGGAATGGTGAAACCAATGCTTGTTATTCAAGGAGCGAATGATCCTCGTGTTGTAAAAGAGGAGTCAGACCAAATCGTGGATGCTCTACGTGAAAAGGGTCGTGATGTAGAGTACTTAGTACTTGAAGATGAAGGGCACGGCTTTACGAAGAAAGAAAATGAAATTAAAGTAGACCGCAAAATATTAGAGTTTTTTGATCGGTTTGTAGACTAATGAGTGAGTCAAGATGCTTTTTGCTTAATTGCAGAAAGCATCTTTTTTTGTCAGAGGAAAAAGTTGACATACGAAATATCGTAGTTTATTATGTATCTAAATGATATATATCAAAAAGATATAGGAGAAGAAAAATGGCAAAAGAAAACTATACAAAATATGTGTTACTAGGTTTAATTACGACCAATTGTCGAAGTGGTTATGCTATTAAGCAAATAATTGACAACAGCATCTCCCACTTTTGGAAAATTAGCTATGGTCAAATATACCCCAATTTGAAGAAGCTTGTAGATGATGGTTTAGCGGTCGTGGAGGATACGAGTCAGGAAGGAAAGCCGGATAAAAAAGAATATTTTATTACAGATGCAGGTAGGGAAGAACTTCAAAGGTGGCTTCAACAACCAATAGAGGAGATCCCCACAGTTAAAAATGAACTGTTGTTAAAGTTATATTTCAGTAGACATCAGCCCACTGAAATTGCAATAGAACAAGTGCGTTTTTATCAGGTTGAACTGGCAAGTCGTCTAAAAACGTATGAACAAATTGAAAGAGTGATTCAAAACACAGGTGAGGGTACAGAGGATGCGATGTACTGGCTTATTACACTGGATTATGGTTTGCGGACTACAAGAGCAATGGTCGAATGGTGCGAAGATACAATCAAGAAGTTAAGAGAAAAATAAGGGGGAAATTGATATGGGAAAAGAAATTCAAAACGGTCGGTTTATGGCAAAATCAGGGGAAGAAGTAGTGGTATTTGTAATTGGAATGAGAATTAATAAATGGTGGGCGATTCATAAATGGTGGCCTGTTTTTACAGCAATGCCTGCAATGTTGCGAGAACTGTACACTCATAAAGAATTAGGTTTTCTTTCTATGGAAACCACGATGAATTTCAGGACCATAATGCTGGTCCAATATTGGAAGTCATTTGAGGACTTACAAAAATACGCTAGAGGAGATTTACATCTCAAGGCTTGGAGGAATTTTTACCAAAAGTTAAGCCAGTCATCTGCCGTTGGTATCTATCATGAAACCTATCAGATTAAGCCTGGTAGCTATGAATGTATTTATGCAAACATGCCATCCTTTGGTCTATCGAAAGCGATTGGATCTGAGGCGATTACCCCTAAGTTTCAATCTGCTAATAAAAGGATGAATGGGTAAAACATGATACTATAATAGATAGATTGAAATAATGGAGGATCAGTTATGAAAGTAAGAGATAGGGGTATTGTGGTTGGTAGATTAAATCCTGGGAAGAAAAATTGTATAACGGATGTTTCTGGAGTTAAGGTGGGGCATGTGACATTAGATTATCCATTAACTGAGGACAAAACTGAGCATGCATGCACAGGGGTAACGGCCATCTTGCCTCATGGAGGAAATCTTTTTAAAGAAAAAGTAACGGCCGCAAGCTATGTACTAAATGGGTTTGGTAAAACAGCGGGTCTTGTTCAGGTGAACGAGTTAGGTGTCATTGAATCACCGATTATGCTAACGAATACCCTGGCAGTTCCTGCTGTTTCACATGGTACGATCCAACATATGCTCGAAGAAAACCCTGAAATTGGTGATACGACAGGAACCATAAATGTAGTCGTTGGAGAATGTAATGATAGCCATCTCAATTCGATTCGACTTTTACCGGTTCAACCAGAACATGCTAGGGAAGCGATTCAAAAAGCGACAACAGACCAAGCTCAAGAAGGAGCAGTGGGGGCTGGAAAAGGGATGGTGTGCTTTGGCTATAAAGGGGGAATTGGATCTTCCTCTCGTGTTGTAAAGGTAGATGAGAGTGGAGAAACTTTTACTGTGGGTAGCTTAGTCCTATCTAACTTTGGTAAAAAAGAAGAATTCCAAAAGGCCAAATATTGGGCATCTGAACAGGACGGCAGGAAAGCTTTAGACGAAACAGCTGATGGTTCCATCATGATTGTTTTGGCTACTGATGCACCAGTCAGTGACCGCCAATTGGGTAGATTAGCCAAAAGATGCGGGATTGGATTAGGAAGAACTGGAAGTCATTTTAGCCATGGAAGCGGAGATATTGTCATTGCTTTTTCAACAGCTAATAAAACGTCGCATTTCTCAAATGAATATATAGAGGCTAAAGCTCAACTTAGGGAAGATCACCCTATTATGAACTTGCTTTTTACGGCAGTTGCGGAGGCAACAGAGGAAGCAATTTTGAACTCTCTATCACAGGCTGAAACAACGAAAGGTAGAAAAGGGCACGTTGTTCATCAGTTTCCGTTTAACTAAAGGGGATCCGTGGCTGGGTCGGGAGCTCTTGGGTATGTCAGGGCATTTTGGCGGACTCAGGATCCGTTATTTAAATGAAAAGCCGGTTTTTAGGTGTTATGCGGACCCTGGTTCCGTTATTTAGCTGTTTGTGAGGGTTTTTGAGCCAACATTAGCCAAATAACGGAACCTCTGTCCGTGAAACACAAGAAATAGACCTATTTTTGGAAAATAGCGGAAACTGTGTCCGTTTGCCGACATAACAAGCAGAACCCCAAATGCGTCCAGCCCTAAACCTAATAATTGAATAGTTTAATTGGATAGTCTATAATATTCTAAAATACAAACTGTATAGTCAGTTTACTAATTGTAAAAGTAGGTGATCAGTTGGCTCCTAAGATTTCAAGTCAGGCTAAAGAAGAAAAGAAAATAGCCATTTTAAAAGCCGCATTAGAATGCTTTTCCCAGAAGGGATACCACGCCACTTCTGTGGATGATGTAGTGAACTACACAAATTTAAGCAAAGGGTCTATTTACAACTACTTTAGTAGTAAAGAAGAAATGTTTATCAGTTTAATTACCCGTCAAACTGAAGAAACGATGCATAAGCTTCAAAATGCTCTTCAGGAATTACAAAGTCCAACCGAAAAATTAAAGTATCTCGTTAACTTAGATATCCCTTTCAGAGAAAATAAAAGAAAAATGATGCGAGTCATGATTGAGTTTTGGACGTATTCTGCAGATAATGAGCAAACGAAGGATATTATGGTTAAACGGTTTCAAAAGGTCATCGATTTAACAAAGGGGATTTTTGAAGAAGGGAAAACGAAGGGGGAGTTTAGGAAAGACCTAGATGCCGAAGTGGCAGCCAGTATGTATTGGGGTCTTCACGATGGAATTTGGGTTCACTCTTTAGTATTAGATGATCCCAAATTAGTGGAAAGAAAGATTAAGGAGTTAGAAGAAACGATTATGAGGTATGTAAAATAAAAAAAATAAAGGCCAATATCATTAAATCAACGTTTGTCCAATAACCATCACCTAGAGACAAACATAGGATGTACTATCCTGTATAAAGGTGGTGTGCATATTGGGTAATAGTGGTAATGGAATGGGCTTTGTGCTCCTAGTCGTTCTTTTTATCCTTCTAATCATTGTAGGATCTTCCTACGGTAACGGTGGATACTAGGTCGATGCTAATGAATAAAGACAACAAGAAGGGTAGGCTTTCTACAGTCTACCTTTTTTGGTGTTCCAAAAAACAACAATTTCATAAAATATAAATTTGGAAGGTTATTAATCTTGATTTACTGACAAAAAAGATAAATAATCATCTTATTGATATTTTAGTACTATTGAAGAAAGAGGGGATTTCGATGAAGTTTCGAGTTTCCGCAGTTCAGTATGAATTAAAGACCATTCAGTCATTTGAAGAGTTTGCACAACAATCAGAGCACTATGTAAAAACAGCTCAAGAATTTGGAGCAGATTTTGTATTGTTTCCAGAGTTTTTTACAACTCAACTTATGTCCATTGGTGACCACAATGGAAATGCCCTAACGATAAATGAATTACCTGATTTTACTTCTCGATATTTAGAGTTATTCTCATCACTAGCGATCCAGACGAAGATGTATATTGTAGGTGGGACTCATGTAATCCGACGTGGTGAAAAATTGTATAATGTTGCCCATCTTTTTTATCCAGATGGACGTATTGGGGAGCAAGCAAAGCTGCATATAACACCTACTGAAGTCCATGAATGGAATATGGCTCCTGGTGAGGATTTCAAAATTTTTGAAACGGAAAAAGGAAAAATTGCGATTCTTACTTGTTATGATATTGAGTTTCCTGAAATCGTGCGTATGGCAAAAGCAAAAGGGGCTGACGTAATATTCTGTCCTTCTTGTACGGATGATCGACATGGCTTTTATCGTGTTCGATATACAAGTCATGCGAGAGCGGTGGAAAACCAGGTGTACGTGGTACTTACTGGAACAGTAGGCTCTCTTCCAACCGTTGATTTTATGAGAGCAAACTATGGGCAGGCAGCCATCATCTCTCCTAATGATATTCCCTTCCCACCTCGTGGAATATTGGCAGAAGGGGAAATCAACAATGACATGGTTATAACAGCTGATTTAGACTTAAGCCTTTTATATGAGGTAAGAGAAAGAGGCGCTGTTACTACATGGAGAGATCGACGAACAGATTTATATACGGATTGGGAAAAAGAAGAACTGATGAAAGAATCACAAAAAGAGGAATCCAACCTAATCGTTGAGTAGAGGAGAAAAAGGAATGGAATATACACGCATTACTTCAATTTCTGATCCACTATTTAAAAAGATGCACAATTTAATGAAAGAAATCTTCCCAAAAGAAGAAGTGTTAGAGTTTGATTTATGGAAGGAACCTTTAGAAGATCCAGGAATTCGTGTATTTGTTGCAGTTAATGAAGGTGACGTGGTAGGTGCAACAGAATACCGCTATTATCCGGACTGGAATATTGCCATGACCGACTTTACGATTATAGGGAAGCCTGGATTAGGGATTGGGCCTTTCCTAGCTCAACATCGGGAGAAGGATTTAAAGAATCTTGCTCAAGAAAATGGAAAAACCTTATACGGAATGTTTGCTGAAATCTATAATCCATATGTAGTAGAAAACCACGAGTTCGGTGGTGTAAAGCCGATGGACCCTTATGTCCGTCGTGAAGTTCTCTCTCACTTGGGTTATAAGAAGCTGAACTTTACTTATGTCCATCCATCTTGGAATAATGATGGGGAAGCTGTCATTGGTTTAGACCTTTGTTTTCTACCAACGAATCCACAGCAAACAGAATTGCAATCTACACTAATTGTACAGTTTTTACAAAGATACTATTCTGTTCTCTCCGAAAAACCAGAGGAATGGGTTCATATGATTCAAAGGTTAGAAGATTTAGAATCAGTAGAACTATTACCACTATAATTGGGGAAATTACACGAATATCGAAATTTTGTAATTTTTTCAAAAATATCGTATACTATAAGATAAGCATGTATTTTCCAAGAGCAGTGCTTTGTTTATAAAAAACGGAGCATTGCTTTTTGTATGTTTACTATTAAATAGAGTGGAGATTTATTTGTGAAAAAGCATACCGTTATGTGTCAAGATACTTCTATTGCAGTATTTGAATATAGTAGTCTAGGAAGTCCGATTATCCTCCTACATCCTAGTGGAATCTTTGCATCCTATGTTTGGGAAAAGGTTGCAAAGGAACTCAGTGTCCATTATAGAGTTTTGGCTGTTGATTTCCGGGGGCATGGTGAATCTGCTACGCCTAAATCAGGTTATCATTTAGAACAACTGGCTTTAGATATTGAGTCTGTTTTAGATTACTTTCATATTGAAAATGCACATATTGTTGGTAACTCTCTTGGAGGAGAAGTTGCTGTTGTGATGGCATCTACGATTGCTGATCGTGTTCAATCCATAACTTTAATAGATGGTGGAATCCTCTCTTATATGGGTCCAAGAGGAGAAGTTGAGGGAACAAAAGCAGAAATCGTTGACCGTTTTTTACATCGGAAGATTCTAGAGTTTGACTCGATTGAAGATACACATACATTCTGCATGGAACAATTTCCTAAGCATTGGGGACAATGGATACCGTCTTTTCCAATTCGTACTTTACCGAATGGAAAAGTAACATACATGCAGGATGGGCAAATAACAGCACAGATTATGGCATCCGTTTGTGATTTAGATTTGGATGGTTGTTTCAATAACATTGATTGCCCAGTACTGTTTTTACCTGCATCAAAAGAGCCCAAACTAGATATTAAGCTTGAAAATATTAGTCATTGGGAGAAAGCATTGCAAACTTCAAAATTGACTATTATACCGGATAGTGAGCATATAATGATGACTCCTACACATTCAAAAAAAATAGCAGAGGAAATTCATGTATTTCTTTCTCAAATAAGATAAAAGGAGGGGGTTCCCCTCCTTTTAGTGATTTTTATGGTCATCATCATCCACATATGGATCATGCTCATATGCCGGTAAATCCCCGAACGTCGTCATTATCCCTTCTTCATCCAATGCATCCTCGAATTTTTCATGCTGTTCATTTGGATATACCGTTATATTTTCTCCATTTATATCGTTCCCAATAAAATTTTCAAAGTCTTCCACATACCCTATGTTTTCTTCATATTCAACGTACGTGTCATCGTAATTTGTAGGAGGTATGAAGAAGTCAGATGGTGATTCCGAAGTCCCCCAAGATGCAACCTCTTGCCAAGAGTCCTCAGCATCAAACGCGACCGATTCATCCTGCTCATCTAAATCGAATTTTCCAAACGGTGGCATCAACACTTCTTCTTCAATGGGTCTATCGTGAGAAACAGTTTGGTCTAAACTATGCTCTTTACAAAAAAGGGTTGTAGGAATGGCCTCTAGTCTTTCTTTTGAAATTTCTTTACCACATTTTTTACATGTCCCATAGCTTCCGTCGTCTATCGCTTGTAGAGCCTTTTCGATAGACTCTAATTCATAATCAGAATGTTGACTTAAAGCTATGTCCTTCTCTCTTTCATATAACTCTGTTCCCTCGTCTCCGGGGTGATTGTCATAGCTAGATAATTCACCAACGGACTCGTGAGCATGTCCTCTTTCTAAATTGTAATGGTCATTATTATCTAATCGTTCTTCCAGTTCTTTTTTCATACCGGAAAGGGTTTGTTTAAATGATTGGAGTTGTTGAGATGTTAACATAAATACACTCCTCCCGTAAGTAACATCAATGATAGTCTTCTTCCAAATGGTTGTATTCATGAATGGTAAATGGTTGAAGTTACTATCTCCTATTTTGCGAAAAAAAATGTAATCTTGCATAACAAATATCCTTTTGAAAAAAATAAAAGAACCAGTTTGAACCTGGTTCTTAGACAGTAAGAGTTTGTTTATTTATATAAGCTTCCAAAGTAAGAAAAGCTTGATACATTTTTTGAGGAGTGAAAGTTCCTTTCATTAGATGAATGGATTCTGAAGGCTTTACAATTGCTTCTGCTATAGTATGAAGTGCTTCCTGATCATCTAAATGTAATCCCATATGTTCTAATCGGTACGGTAATTCAAGCTTCTCATATAATGGGAGCAACTTTTGGATTTCTCCTAAATTTTCTTCAAGTACAAGTTGAATGAGAACACCATAAGCAACTTTTTCACCATGTAACAAATGATGGGTTTCTTCACGGGTGGTTAAGCCGTTGTGTACAGCATGAGCACCAGAAATTCTTCCAAATTCATCCCCATAACCCCCAACCATCCCTCCTGCAACGATATTCGTTTCAATGACCTTTATGAGGGAAGGAGAAAGGGTGTTGGTTTTTAAATCTTGAACGGCTTGCACACTGTGTTCAAAGAAAGTATCTTTACAAAGTTTTGCTGCTTGATGGGCAATGGTGACCACGATAGGTGGGTCTATGAGGTCTCTAATCAACACATCAGCTTCATACCATTTAGCTAGAGTATCTGCAATCCCTGCAACTAAATACCGAGCAGGGGAACCAAGTAGCACCCGTGGTTCGACTAAAACACACAAACTACTTCTTGGGAAGACAGAGTAATGAGTAAACGATCCACTCTCGTCATAAAAGACACTAAGGGGAGTCCAAGCAGCACAAGTGGATGCCAATGTAGGGATGAGTACGACATCTAACCCTGTTTCATATCCCACTGCTTTTGCTATGTCTAGGATCTTTCCACCCCCGACACCAACGATGACATTGGATTTGGCATTTAAAACGATGTTGGATAATCTCAGTACTTCCTCTTTTGTACACGCCCCTCTGTAGGGTGCAAATGTTAGGGGTAGATTAGGAGTAGCTTTAGGAAAGTAAGGTGCGATTGCTTCCCATGACTTTTCTCCATGAATGACGAATCCACTAGAAAGGCCATTTTGCTCAAGTAATGAACCTAACTTATGTAAAACTCCAACTTGAGTTTTCTTAGCGGTTTAGCATCCATTCTGGTTTACCAAACCCTTGGAATTCTTCATCAATCGTTGCTTCGAAGTCTGCGGACTCAACAGCTTCTTTAATGTCTTTTACAAAATCAGCGTCTAAGTCCTCTGTATTAACAACCACTCGGTTTCTGTATTGGTCTGGCATAGTTTCAAGCACTAACGCGTCTAAAAGGTTCATTTTTGCGGCTAATGCAAAGTTACCAGGCACAGCAGATAAATCTACACTATCAACAGCACGTGGGAGCTGTGCTGCCTCAATTGGTTCGAATTTTAAATTTTTAACATTTTCTTCTACATCTTTTTCAGATACAGTAAGTGGGTCAGTCTCAGCATTCAAGGTGACTAGACCGGCATCCTCTAAAATGAGAAAAGCACGAGCTGCATTCGTTGGATCATTCGGGATGGCGATGGAAGCACCATCTTCAATGGTTTCTAATGAATCAAATTTTTTAGAGTAGATTCCCATTGGAGCTGTTGGAACTACAATTACTTCAGAAAGGTCTAATTTGTGTTCTTTTGCAAAGCTCTCCATATAGATTTTATGTTGGAAAAGGTTTGCGTCAATATCCCCATTTGCTAATGCTTTATTTGGCTGAATATAATCGGCGAATTCTACTACTTCTACTGTATAACCTTTTTCTTCTAAAACAGGTTTAATGGCTTTTGTCACCATATCACTATATGGGCCAGAAGTGGCTCCAAAGGTAATATTTTTACTATCACCAGCTGTTTCATTACTACCACAAGCTGCTAATAGTAAAGTGGAAATTAAAACAATAAGTGCTGCAATTTTCTTCATGGTTGTTTCCCCCAAAATGTTTTTTTATATGTAAAAGATAGATTTTTCTACCTTTTATCAACAACTTTAGAAAAGCGATCACCTAAGAACTGAATGAACTGCACTAAACAGATGAGAACAATGACTGTAGTAAACATAACGGTGTTATCGTAACGATAATAGCCAAAGCGGATGGCAAGATCACCAACACCACCACCGCCAACTATTCCAGCCATTGCTGAGTATGCAATTAAACTGATTATGGTTAGTGTAATACCCTGGATAATTCCAGGTTTGGCTTCTGACACGAGGACGTCTTTTATAATCATCCAAGGAGAAGCTCCTGCTGCCACAGTAGCTTCAATGATTCCTTTATCAATCTCCCGTAGCGACTGTTCCACGAGTCTAGCAAAAAAAGGAATCGCTGCAACCGAAAGTGAAACAGAGGCCGCGGTTGGTCCTATTGTGGTACCAGCTATTAAATTTGCTAATGGTAGCAATGCAATTAGCAAAATAATAAATGGGATGGACCGTATCATATTTACGATAAAACCAAGTGTACTTTTTAAAGGTCCGTTTTCTAAAAAGAGCCCTTTATCAGAAACGAATAGTAATATTCCAATCGGCAATCCAACAATTAACGCGACGACCATTGCGATGCCCACCATGTAAATAGTCTCAAAAAAGGCTACGTTTAACTCGGGCAGGATTTCAATAATAGAATCAAGCAGCGTCATCGTAAATCACCTCCAAATTTTCAGTTCTTAGTTTGATATACTCTATGGCTTTCGTGATTTCTCCAGGTTCTCCTAACAGCTCCATTATAAAAATGCCGAGTGGAGTATTTTGGATGTATTCTATCTTTCCATGAAGGATGTTTCCTTTTACTTTGAAACGCTGGAAAAGGTCTGAGACGACTGTTTCTTCAGCAATGGTACCCTTGAATTGAATTTTAATAATCTTTCCACGGCGTTCCTTGAGTAAGTAATCTGGAAGTTCGAACTGTAAGACACTGTTTATAAAATCTCGTGTAAGTGGCTGTACCGGATTTGAAAAGACATCATAAACGGGTCCTTCCTCAATGATTTTTCCATTCTGCATAATCGCCATTCGGTCACAAATATCTTTTACAACTTCCATCTCATGAGTAATAAGGACAATCGTTAATCCGAGTTCCTTATTGATCTTCTTTAGGAGTGATAAAATGGATTTCGTTGTTTTCGGGTCTAAAGCTGATGTGGCTTCATCACACAAAAGAACAGATGGATTGTTAGCTAAAGCTCTAGCTATACCAACGCGTTGTTTTTGCCCACCACTTAATTGAGCAGGGAAAACATCTCGTTTATCTGAAAGTCCTACCATTTCAAGTAATACTTTGACCCGTTCATCGATTTCTGCTTTAGATTTGTGTGCAGCCTTAAGGGCAAAAGCGATGTTTTCAAAGACTGTTTTAGATTGAATGAGATGAAAGTGTTGAAAAATCATACCGATTTTAAGTCTGGCTTTTCTTAATTCCTTTGGATGTAACGTAGTTAAAGATAGATCATCAACGATGACCTCCCCCGAGTTGGGTTTTTCAAGTAGGTTTAAGCACCTTAACAAAGAACTTTTTCCTGCCCCGCTATACCCAACTATTCCAAAGATTTCCCCGCGTTTTATTTGTAGTGAAACATTATCAACGCCAACGACTTGTTGTTTTTTGGTCTCGTAAATTTTAACCAAGTTTTTAATTTCAATCATGTGAATCCCCCCTGAAGCTTGAATAAATACAAAAAAGCCTCTTTCATCTGAAAGAGGCATCGCAAATATGTATACGACTTATCTTTCAGAATGAAATCCATTCTGCAGGAAGTGGCACCGTTCCATAATGGAGGTTGCCGGACGTCATAGGGCCTGATCCCTCAGTCACTCTTGATAAGTTAAGATTTAATTATGAAATTTTCGAAAGATTTTTGATAAAAGCAATATTAAACCGGTCACTTCATAAAGTCAATCCCATTTTTTTAACATGAAAAGAATAGATAACGCTTACATGCAAGGGAGAGTAATATATTTTTAATTTCAAAAAAAATTTAATTACACATACTCCATCACCATTTCAGCGTATGTTTGATGCCACTCGTCCCAAAGGCTCCAGGGAAAGTCGGTTTCATCTCCATTCAGAAAATGGGAAAGCATTTTAAGATGGACCTGCCAGCCGGCTAGCATTGTTGGCATTTGAGTGATATCTTCAAAGGTTTGAGTTAGTACGAACATACTCCCTTCATGGTTTGAATGAATTTCCCAACGAACCGTTGATTGTTCCAAACCATCAGTGTCCCAAAGAAATTCAATCAAATGGGGTGCTTGTACTTTTTTTATTTCTCCGGCCATAACATTACCATCTGTTTTAGTGAAAGTTAATGTGAATGGTCCGCCAGGTTTTAGTTCAGTTTCAGCTTCTGCGAGCCATTTAGATAGATTCACTGGTGATGTAATAGCTTCCCAAACTTTTTCAACGGATGTAGGGAAAAGTCTTTTAAATGTGGCTGTGTATATATTGGCTTTTTTCTGGATCGTTGCGACTTCCACTGAAGTAGCCTCCTTTGTGTTTCTGTTCTTCGTTCATCTTACTAATTGAGGGTGTGTGTGTAAAGGAGCTCAGGGGGTTAAAAGTAAAGTGCTTACAATGAAATGTGAAGATTTGGGAATACTACTATTATCCATAAATCTGTGAAGGAGGGTTACTGTGAACAGACAACGCGCACAACAAATCGTAGAGTCACCAGATATGAAACATGTTTCATTCAATGGTACTCGAGTATATATCCAACATGTGGATGAAGAGAGTGAAACCGCCAGAATTTATCCCCTAGATGACCCAAGTCAAGAAAAAACAGTAAGCCTGAACGAGCTGCACGAAGAGTAAAAGGGACACAAAAAAACTACCGAAAGGGGTAGTTTTTTTGTGTTCATTCGACGAATTTCTGCCGGAACTGTCATTTGTTAAAAAAACGTTTGACATTAAAGTAGGTTTAACCTTTAGGATAGAGTATGAAAAGAATGGAAAAAGGAGAGGAAAACGTATGATGTTTAGATGGGATGGCGGATTTATTATGGTCTCGTGGGATGGATTTGAAGAGGGAATTGAATGGTATACAAAGCATTTTGGTTGGGAATGTCTAGATAAGATCATCACTCCAGTCGGAAAGAAAGCATTTTTGAAAATGCCTAAGGTTGGGGTCGTTACACTTAAGTCATTTGATGCTGATTATGAGCATTTCTATTCTGGTGGAGAGGAAGGTCATATGAGACTTTGCTTTGAGGTTGGTAATCTTGACACCACTTTACAGTACTTTACAGAAAATGAAATTATAACGAGTGACCCTGTAACTCTACCGAATGGCAGAAAAACGTTTGATATTTTTTGCTTTGAAAACGCTAGAGTAACCGTTGTAGAAAATCCAGAAAATGATGGTATGTTTTTAAATGCTAGAGTAGTAGGTTTTGGTGAGGTGAATTCCAGAATTGGGGTAACCGATATAGAAAAATCTTCAATGTGGTATGAAGAGGTCCTAGGTTTTAAAATTGAAGTAGTAAACTTAGAAAAGGGATATGCTCTAGTACAGACGGAGGATGCTTATGATAGAAATGTGTTGAAGCAAGCGTTTATGGATAATATTTACCTAGAAAAAATAGAATCCCAAAACTATATGGAAGGCAATCCATCGGTTCGCACTTACTTTGATATTAGACCAGAAGAATTTTTTGAAGCCTATAATCACTTAGTTAAAAAAGGTGCCAAACCTTCTCAAATAGCTGGAGATCCAATGAAAGGCTGGGGAGGGTTTCACTTCTTTGATCCAGATGGAAACCGGATTAACGTTTGGTCTTATCAAATGATGTAAACTGGAGGTAAACACTTGAAACGGGGTAGGAACTACTATGAACTATACAATTCAAGCATTCTCTGCTAAAACAGGTCTACCAGCTAGTACGCTTAGGTTCTACGATCAAAAACAAGTGTTAAACCCGCAAAGGTTAGACAATGGATATAGAGTGTACTCTGATGATCAAATAAAGGATGCCCTTATGATTCACTCTCTGCGCCAAGCTGAAATAAAAATTGAACACATTAAGGAGTTTTTGAAAGCTTCAGACGAGGAAAGGTCCGAGCTAATTAGTAAATGGACGGGTGCTATAGAATCTAGATTAGCTTCCCTACAAGTAGCAAAAAAATACTTAGGTCAATTTGGACCTACAGAAAATCAGATTCATTTAACTCGGTGGGAAGAGCCAACAACTCTTATCTGGTTTAAGCACACGGTACATAGAGAAGCCAACCCTTTTCAAGCAGCTATGGTACGAGATAAAGAGTTGCTGGAGAAATGGGGTATAAAGACTTCACCAGGTATTTTTGTTCGAACTACTTCCAGCAAAGGAAATGAACTGTCAGGTGAGGTCGGTTTTTGTATAAACCAAGACCGTCCTAGCAACCACAAATTAAAAGAGTATGCTAGTTATATAGAAACACTTGAACCAACCCTTTTTGCAACGATGGAATGCTCTACACAAGACGAGTTTTTATGTTTTCAATATATTCAAATGCTAAGAAAGTATGGGTTTGAACCCTCTGGTGATAAATTTGAAAGATATGACAGAATTGATAAGGCTGAGAACCAGACCTTTACATATTTTATTGCGTTATTAAAAGTTTGAAAGAGCATTCACAAGACTGTGAATGCTCTTTTGGTTGAAGACATTTAATTTTTATCATTGTAAAAAATATGGTTGATAGTGACCTCATTCTCAATCGTTAATATCCCATATGAATAACGTGGCTGAAATCGCTTGTCTGTAGGAGAACCAGGATTAAACAGAATCGTATTCCCGATTTTTTCATGATATGGGATATGGGAGTGTCCGAAAAGAACAATATCCACATGAGTAGAGGTAAAGGCATCCATCGCACGTTCTGGAGTTGTTTTCTTTTTCCCCAGATGACCATGGGTCACACCAATTTTCTTACCGAGGATAGTTAATAACAGCTGGCTTTGAAATGATTCCTTTATCTCCGAAGGATCTACATTACCGTATACGCCTTTTACCGGAGCGATACTTGATAATTGATGATAAACATCCAGAGTTGTCCAGTCCCCTGCATGAATAATTAAATCCACCCCATTTAAACCCGCCAGTAAATGACTGGGTAACTGTTTAGCTTGCTTTGGCATATGAGTATCTGAAATCACTCCAATTTTCATTGTAATCCTCCATCCATATGTCTATAACGCTATATATTTCCATATTCAATCGCAGTTGAAATACACTGTCAAGCTAATGGAAGCAGCTGTATAAGATGCTACAATTACCGTGTGGTAGTAGGCACGGGTGAAGCAAAATATCAAAAAATTAGGCATTTAGAACCATATTTAGGAAATCGAAGGATTTTACTTACAATTTTGTGGAAATATGTCGATAAAAAAGAAAAACGGTAGGGGGCAAGTAATGTTTGATTTAAACGAGGTAATCTCTGGACCCGTAGATGGAATCATTCTTGCCATTGCAACACTTTTTCTCGGTGCGTTTCTAGTCATTATTTTTGTTAATTTTATTTATAAAGTCACCAAATGGGAAGTGTTTCAAAGTAAGGATTTCTTTAGTTTACTCGGGATTGGATACCTGGCATTATGGAGTTATATTATGTTTTTTATGGGTGTTGTAGAAATCTTTATATAACGCTTATATTTGCATCCCGACGAGGGGTGCTTTTTTTATTTTTTTGGAAGTTGTAACTTCTGGAAATTACCTTTCGTCAAATGATTCGAACACAATAACATAGGGGGTCACAATTATGAAGATAAAGAGAATGATAACTGCAGGTATCTTAAGCTCTACCTTATTAGTCGGCTGTGGGACTGTAAATGAAGGAACAAATGGTTCCGGTTCTGCTCCTGAATCAGAGGAGTTAGAAGAGAGTGTAGATCAAAAACAACCTTCAGATACAGATGTAAATGATAGTGAAGATGTGAATAAGGAAGAAGAAAACGATATGGTCATTCGACTCTTTGAACAACTGCTATCATTTGAAAAAGACGGTCAACAAGTTGAAGAAACAGGATTCTTGAAAACAAGCACCAATCAAAACTTCTCTTTATATGTTCTAGAAGATTGGACGTTAGATAGTGAAGAACCAGGTTCAGATGTACTCCTAAAAGGAGACGACTTCGTTCGAATTAGATTGCTAGATAAAGCGGATAAGGATGCTGATTTCTCAGCATATGTCGAAGAGCAAGCAAAAGCGGTTTCCTCGGAGTATTTCCATAATGAAACCATTGGTCTAGAGGGTATTGTAGATAGTTCAGTTTGGTATAAATCCTATACGGAGGATGTCTCAGTGAGCAACATTTGGATTAGAGGGGACGTTCCGATGCTAGTTACCATTCATATTGAAAGGGAAGAGACAGATTTACCTGCCATTTTGGCGATGCTTAATACAATCGCTTACGCCGAATAATAAAACACCATTACCGATAGTTTCTAATGAAACTATCTTTTTTTAGGTCTTTTATCCTAATAGGAGGAAAACCATTACATTTGTCGTATATTTGAGTTATCTGTAACTATTTGGGGGAAATTGCGATGCTCGCTGAACAACTAATCCTACATGTCTTAATAGTATTAACACCTTTTCTTATTTATAGTGTCTTTTATGAAAATAAGAAAATCGGAAGAATGAATATTTTGCTAGGGATACTTAATGGATTAGCTGCAACATTTGTTATGTTTTTCCCCATTTATAGCCATGGATTATATTTCGATCTCCGCTACGTTCCACTTATCATTGCAACCCTTTACGGAGGACCTCTCTCTGGGGGGATTGTTTTAATCATGATTCTGTTAAAGAGAACACTAATGGGTGGCGATGCACTCATTTTCGGCTATATAGGAGCAATCCTCGGCATTTTACTTCCACTACTTCTCTATAAAACTTTTTTAAAGTGTCCTCCAAGAATGAGAGTTGGCATCGCCATTTTAGTGGGGGTTTGGCCCACTGTTTTTAACCTATTGATATCTTATTATAATGTCGGACGTACTTTAGAGGGACCTGCTTTTATTGATAGAATACAAGATTTGTTGATACTTGGAGCAATCCAAACAATCGCTATTGGTTTTGTAGCTATTTTGACTGAAATAATCTTCGAAAGAAATGAAATTCGGGATAAAATCCAGAGAACTGAAAAGCTAAATACGTTAGGAGAATTGGCAGCATCAATCGCTCATGAAGTCAGAAATCCATTAACGGTTGTAAAAGGATTTTTACAATTGATGAAGCAAGAAGAAGTGGGGAAAAAACAGGAATATTTTACCCTAGTCCTAACCGAATTAGGGCGAGCGGAGCAAATCATCAACGACTATCTGAATTTTGCTAAGCCCAAACTAGAAAACATCGAAATACTGAAGCTTAACACCATTATAGATGACGTATGGCATCTCCTTGAGCCGATGGCAGTAAAGGAAGGAATACAGTTAGAATATGATAATGAGCATCCTTTCTATCTAAAAACGGACCGGAATCAATTGAAACAGGCATTAGTGAATATCATTAAAAATGCAATTGAAGCTACTCCAGATGGTGGGAAAATATCGATATAGCTTGAAGGAAATACAGAGCATGTGAAAATAGTTATACAGGACAATGGTAAGGGAATGAGTAAGGAGCAATTGGATCGAATAGGTACTCTCTTCTATACCACAAAAGAAAAAGGAACAGGGTTGGGAACGATGGTGTCGATTCGGTTAATAGAAGCTATGAAGGGGAAAATTGTTTATACAAGTGAGGAAGGGAAAGGGACGCAGGTAGTCATTACTTTGCCCTTGGTAGAAGTGGAAAATCAGCATGCTGAGTAGGGGGAACTGTAATGGTTCCTCTTTTTTTACGATTTTCCCAACAGAATTTAACGAATCGATTCCCTACTGATTTTCAAACAATATTTTTCCTCTAAATAGAGAAGGATAAATGAAGAGAAACTTATCCAAGAGAGGAGAATGCTTAGTGAACTATGATTGCATCATTATTGGTGGGGGAATTGCAGGACTACAGGCAGCTATTCAATTAGGAAGATACCGTCATCATATTTTAGTTATTGACTCGAACAACGGTAGATCTAACCTTTGTCGAGCTTACCATAATATATTAGGTTGGCCAGATGGCGTAAGTGGAGAGCAGCTACGAGAACTAGGAAAAAAGCAGGCTTTACATTTAGGTATTCATTTTATGGAGGATAAAATTACAGAAATCCGAAGGCAAGGAGAAGGCTTTTATTTACTCTCTGAGTCAGGAAAAGAGTTGAAAACTTCACATATACTCATAGCAACCGGAATTATAGATCGTATCCCAGACTTTCCTGAGATCTATCCTTGCTTAGGAATCTCTGTTTATGTATGTCCTGATTGTGATGGTTATGAAGTTTTACAACAACCGACTATTGTGATTGGTGCAGGAGATGTAGGGGCCAATATGGCGCTAACTCTTTATTATTGGACACAATCAATCGTCTACGTTAATCATGAACAAACAAAGATTAACCCCGAAATTCTAAAAAAATTAAACGAAAAACGTATTGAAGTTAGAGAACAAGAAATACAACAAATATATGCGGATGGCTCTCAATTCAAAGGCGTAAAACTAGCAGATGGACAAAAGATTCTTGCTGAAAAAGGGTTCATCGCTTTAGGAGGAAATCAAGTTAAATCAGAGTTGGCTACCCAAATAGGGGTTGAGGTAATGGAAAATAATCATATTGTCGTAGACTCTCGAACTAAAATGACCAACGTACCTAATGTATGGGCAGCAGGAGATGTAGTGGCTCACTCCGAACAAGTTACAATTGCTATGGGGGACGGATCCCAAGCAGCTATTTGGATTCACAAGAGCCTGTTAGAAACAATTAGAAAAGGACAGGCTAATTAGTTTTCGTTCATACAGAAATGCCGTATAATTATAAGTAGGATATTTAAAATAGATTGGGGGAGACATATGGAAATACACGGAGATTCCGCTATTCTTTTATTCTCAATTTTGTTAATTGTCGGTGTTTTCACCACTAAATTTTCCTCAAAGCTTGGCCTTCCTGCGCTTGTTTTCTTTATTGCTGTTGGTATGATTTTAAATCAGTTTCTTTATTATGATAATGCAGAGTTAACGCAATTTTTTGGGATATTTGCTCTTATTATTATCTTATTTGAAGGTGGACTCCAAACGAAATGGGGCAATGTGCGGCGAGTACTCGGTCCTTCTTTAGCTCTTGCCACTGTTGGAGTGTTTGTTACGACTGTAGCAGTTGGTGCAGCTGCTAAATTTATTTTAGATATTAGCTGGTTAGAAGGGATGCTTTTTGGAGCTATTGTAGGGTCAACTGATGCAGCTGCTGTATTTGCTGTTATAGGTAATCACAATGTTAGACGAAAGTTATCATCTACATTAGAGGTTGAGTCAGGAACGAATGACCCTATGGCAATCTTTCTTACAGTTGGCTTTATATCGTTAATACAGGTGCCAGAGGCTAGTTTACTATCCATGCTGGGTAACTTTATATGGCAAATGGGAATTGGAGTGCTTCTCGGTTTTGGAATTGGTAAAGTATCCGTTAGAGTTATTAACTCTATTAACTTGGATTCATCAGGTTTATATCCTGTATTATCACTAGCTTTTGCAATCCTAGCGTATGCATTTACCACCTTGGTAGGGGCAAGTGGGTTACTAGCCGTTTACATAGCCGCTATGATTATGGGGAATGCAGATCTAACCTACCGTCATTCAATCGTCCGTTTTAATGAGGGCTTTGCATGGATGATGCAAATTTTAATGTTTATTTTACTGGGCCTTCTTGTTTTTCCAAATCAATTACTTCATATTGTCTGGCAGGGATTATTATTGTCAGCGATCTTAATGGTTATTGCGAGGCCGCTGGGTGTGTTTATTAGTTTACTTGGAGCTAAATTCACGAATAAAGAGAAGGTGTTTCTTTCTTGGGCAGGACTAAAGGGAGCCGTTCCTATTGTGCTAGCCACATACCCAATGCTTGCAGGAATTGAAAACAGTCAAACTTTGTTTAATGTGGTCTTTTTCGTCGTCCTTACATCTGCTCTCATTCAAGGTGGTACCATACCATTAATGGCTCAGAAGTTAGGATTAGTTGGTAAAGAGAAACCGAGTTCATCTTATAGCCTTGAACTCGTATCCATTGGAAAGACAAATAGTGAAATTATAGAGGTCATCATTCCCGAACATTCGGTCATTGCTCATAAACAGTTAAAGGATGTAGAGCCTACGAATGACCTTCTGATCGTTGCTGTTATCAGAAATGATCAGATTTTAACACCAAGAGGGAATACAACAATCCTGCCAGGAGATATCTTGTACATTTTAGTTTCGAAAAAGAAAAGAAATGAAGTTAAAAACTATTTGTTAAAGCAAGAAGAAGTACTTGAAATGTAAAAGGTTTTGTCTTAACTTTAAAGAAATAATTTAATAGATAAAAGCAGAGGAGAACAGTACAGATGAGTGAGCGTTTAGAACTAGCAACATTTGCAGGTGGTTGTTTCTGGTGTATGGTCCAACCTTTCGATGAACTACCTGGCATTATTAAAGTAGAGTCTGGATATTCTGGTGGCCACATTGAAAACCCTACTTATGAGGATGTAAAGTCCCAAAAATCCGGTCATTATGAAGTTGTTCAGATCACATTCAACCCAGAGATTTTTGAGTACCAAAAACTATTAGATTTGTATTGGCCACAAATAGACCCAACTGATGATGGTGGTCAGTTTCATGACCGTGGGGATTCATATCGAGCAGCAATCTTTTATCATACAGAAGAGCAAAGAATCTTAGCTGAAGCTTCTAAACAAGCCATCATTGATAGTGGACGCTTCAAAAAACCAATCGTTACACAGATTCTTCCTGCAGCTCCCTTCTATCGTGCTGAAGAATATCATCAAGATTTTTATAAAAAGAAACCATCTGAATATAAAGAAGATCGAGTAAAATCGGGTCGAGACGAATTTATACAAGCTAATTGGAAGTAGTTTCCCCATTTTCAGGTCAGTTGCCTAGGGCATTTCCAAATTTTTTGCATATTTAATAGTGAGAATGCAAAGAGGAGGATTAGGATGAATCAAATGCCTATTCAACACCCTGTTAACATGAGACAAAACGAGAGAATTATCGGCTTCGGGTTTGGAAGACCATGGGGCTTTGGCTTTGGTAGAAGACCTTTCTTTGGTGGTTTTCCGTTCTTAGGTGGTTTTGCGGGTGGTTTACTAGCAGGTGCATTACTTGCTCCGCGCCCATATTATTACCCATATTACGCATACCCATATTACGCGTATCCACCATTTCCGTATTATTATTAAAAACGAAAAGGAAAACCTACGAGTAATCTCGTAGGTTTTTTGCTTGCAAATATCACTTAACAGTAGGTTTTATGAAAACCTTAACACTGTCATTTTCATCTAATGTTGCCAGTAAGATCTCCTCAGGGGATACCTTAAACTGTGTATATAAGGAATGTCTTAACCACTGAATATCCTTTCCCAAGATATTTAACTCATGAATGTCAACCGTTCCTTCTTTTATGATGGGTCTTGGGAAGTTGAAAGGTTTTGGTGTGATGTGGAGGTCTTGCCTTGTTGCCTGTTCAAATTGAGGGTATACAAAAACTGATATCGTCCCCCCGGGTTCCCATAATGCTAAAGCCACCTTTTTGGCATCATCCACTTTTTCCTTTCGAAGCTCCACTAGCAGTAGGTCAATCGTAATCCTTGCCTTATTTAAATTTTGGAAGATAATTTCTCCATTTTTGATAAGAGGCATGGGCGATGGATTAAAGTAGTGGCGAATTTTTGGGTTTTTTAAAATAGCTAGTAGAAGAGTTACATACAATAAAGCAACTGCCACTACTGTTATAAAAGACCCTTTCAATCCTAGTTCACTATCAGAAAGCGGATGGGCTAAAATATTTCCTAATAGCATGACAACTACAAAATCTAATAGTCTTAGCTGTGAAATAGACCTTTGCCCCATTAACTTTACAACAAAAAGTAAAATGAAAAATCCAATTACTGCTCGAAAAAACCACTGTAAACTGGTTAATGATTCTTGGCTCACCCAAAATTCCAAATGTGTCACATCCCATTAAAGGCATCACTCATAGTATTTGGTGTTAATGGGAGAATATTCTTCATAACGAAAAGCTAGAAAATAAAAAAATGACATCAGTTACTGGTGTCATAAAAATATATGTATTTCATGTATTGTTCTAATAAAAGGAATGTGATATTATAAATCAGTGTGGGATTTATAATTGAATTTAAGTAAATTATCCCTAATATAACAATAACACAATAATTTTTGTTTGTCAAATACCTTAATAAAAAATTTAAGGAGTGGTTACGTGACAACTAATAACCAATGGAGTATTGAACAAAACAGGGTGGATACGATTAAAAAGGTCATTGAAAGTAAAAAGGCATCCCTTGAAAAAAATACAGGTCACATAAAAGGAGATATCCTTGAAATCCGAAAAAACTTTTGGAATGATGTTACGGTTAACCTTGACGAACCAGATGATGTGATAGAAACGTACGCGAGTATTAAACAGCAAAATGAATTATTATCAGAAAGAGAAAGAAGTCAAGGCCAAATACAAAAGCAGTTGAAAATATTAAATAGACTCCATGACTCTCCTTATTTTGGTCGGATTGATTTTCATGAAGATGATGAAGCGGAGGTAGACTCTATATATATCGGAATTGCATCACTTATGGATCAAAATAATGAGGATTTTCTCATTTATGATTGGAGAGCTCCGATTTCAAGTCTTTATTATGACTATGGTTTAGGTGCTGCTACATATAAAACACCTGGATATGGCGATATTACTGGAGAAATTAAACTGAAACGGCAATATATTATTAGGAATGGGCTGTTAAAGGGGATGTTTGATACCGGGGTTACAATCGGGGATGAACTCCTTCAGGAAGTACTAGGGAACAATGCGAATACCCAAATGAAAAGTATTGTAGCTACCATTCAAAGAGAACAAAACCAAATTATACGAAGTGAAGGGAAAAAGTATCTTGTTGTCCAAGGAGTTGCGGGAAGCGGGAAAACATCTGCAGCTCTTCAACGCGTTGCTTACTTACTTTATAGATATCGCAATACCCTGCAGGCTGAACAAATCATGCTTTTCTCTCCTAATACGATGTTTAACAGTTATGTTTCAACGGTCTTACCAGAGTTAGGTGAAGAAAACATGGAGCAAAGGACTTTGCAGCAATATATTGACCATCGCTTAGGAAAAAATTACAAAGTTGAAGACCCATATGGTCAAATGGAATATATTTTATCAGAGGATGAAGATACAGCTTACCAGATTAGAAAAGAAGGAATTCGCTTTAAAGCGAGTCTAGCTTTTAAAGATTTGTTAGACAAATTTGTGGATATCCTTTCCCGAGAAGGTATGGTGTTTAAAAATATTTCCTTCAGGGGTGAGGTTCTCATTAGTGCGGACTATATAAAAGAGAAGTTTTATTCCTTTGATCAGAGCTTCTCAATACCTAATCGCATCCATCTCTTATTTGACTGGTTAAAAAAAGAAATGAAAAAATTGGCAAAAATTGAAAGAAATAAGGATTGGGTTATCGAAGAGATGCAGCTATTAGATAAAGAAGACTATCTAGAAGCGTTTAAGAGGATTCAACAAAAGCAGAAGAACCGAAATTCAAGCTTTGACGATCATGAACAAGAGGAAAAAATGCTTGCTAAAGAGATTGTAAACAGGAAATTTAAACCCATTATGGCAAGAGTAAAAAGAATGGAGTTTATTGATCACTTAGCAATTTATAAACAGTTTTTCAATGAAACTAAATTCATGGAAAACACAACTATGAACTGGGAAAACATTTGTATTCAAACATTGGAATCCCTACAAAAAAAAGTGATAGCTTATGAAGACACAACCCCATTTCTCTATCTAATGGATCAGATTGAGGGGAGAAAATCTAACACATCAATTAGGCATATATTCATTGATGAAGCCCAGGACTACTCACCTTTTCAATTTGCTTATATAAAACAGCTTTTTCCACACAGTCAGATGACGATATTAGGGGACTATAATCAGGCTATTTATTCTCATACCCAGAATGCCCCTTCTATATTAACCAAGGAAATGTATGGTGAAGATGAGACGGAACACATTGTCTTGAGACGAAGTTACCGTTCAACTCGACCAATTGTCGAGTTTACTATGGAGTTAATGAAAGGCGGAGAGAAAATCGAACCATTTAACCGAGATGGTGCCCTTCCAACTATTCAAAAGGTTGAATCGGTCGAAGATTTACACATTCAACTCCTGGATCGATTAAACAAAATGGAAAGTAATGGTCATAAGACGATTGCTATTATCTGCAAGACAGCAAAAGAAAGTAAACGGTTGTTTGAGTCTATTAAAGAACAAGCTGATATCCGGCTTATACAAAAGGAAACTCTCTCATACGACAAAGGGATATTGATTATTCCTGCATATTTAGCAAAGGGGATAGAATTTGACGGTGTAATCTTATTCAATGTATCCAATGAGGTTTATAAAAGAGAAGATGAGCGGAAGCTACTGTATACTGCTTGCACAAGAGCGATGCATGAACTTCATTTACTTTCTTTAGGAGAAAAAAGTAAACTTTTAGACGACATACCTGAACATACGTATAAAATGATCTAAAAAAAGTGGACGATATTTTTGTCCACTTTTTTATATATCCAAAAATTCTTAAAGTTTGACTGCTATAAAGAAATAAGAATGATAGAATAGACTTGATATTATGGGGATGATGATTGGGGGAATATGGATGCAATTAGAACAGATTATAGATCGAAGAAAAACACATTCTGTAAAATGGTATCTACAAAATGAAGAAGTTATTCCATTATGTATTGCAGATATGGATTTTCAAGTTTCAGAGGAAATAAGATCTGCTATCTCCCAGAAGGCTTTACATGGGATATATGGCTACAGTACTTTTTGTGAAAGATACTTTGAGGCAATCAAATATTGGTGGGAAACACAACATCAATGGGTTCTACAAAAAGACTGGATTTCATTTAGTCCAGGAATTATTCCAGGGATGAATCTATTATTAAAGGTATTAACAGAACCGGGGGATCACGTCATTATTCAAGAACCGGTGTATTACCCTTTTTATAAGACCATCGAAACTCAAGGGTGTTTTGTAAAGGAAAACTCACTGCTTTATAAAAATGGGAGATATGAAATTGATTTTGATGATTTTGAAAAGAAGGCATCTCATCCCAAAGCCAAAGTTTTTATCCTTTGCAGTCCTCACAATCCAGTTGGACGAGTATGGACTACTGAGGAGTTAAAACGGTTGGGGGAAATTTGTGAACGGCATGAAGTAACGGTTGTATCCGACGAGATGCACTGTGATCTGACCTACAAAGGGTACAAGCACAAACCTTATGCAACCGTTGCTCCTTCTCATGTTTTGAATAGTATTACCTGTGCAGCACCAAGTAAGACGTTTAATATCGCTGGTATGCAAAGCTCGATTATTATTATTCCAAATCCTAGTGTGCGTGAAAAATATCAAAGAATGTTGGAGGGATATGGGTTAATGCGCCCGAATGCTTTCGCTATTGAAGCTACTATTGCAGCTTATTATAAGGGTTTACCTTGGCTCCAACAAGTGAGAGAGTATCTTGAAGATAATATGAGGTTTGTCGTTGAATATTTTCATGGAAATATCCCACAAATTAAACCTGTCATACCGGAGGCGACTCACCTGATTTGGCTGGATTGTCAGGAATTGGAAGTGCCGAATGAAAAACTTCACTCATTTTTCTTTGAAAATGCTTCTGTGCGATTAGATGAAGGTAGTAAATTTGGGAATGGTGGGAATGGTTTCGAACGAATTAACATTGCTTGCCCACGTGACATTTTAGAAACTGCCCTACAAAGAATTAATACGGCGGTCAAAAATTTATAATTGGGAATTGACTTCTCTAGGTTATACGTAACTGAAACCTTTTAGAAAAGACTTCGTATGAATAATAAATATTAGTAGAAGAGGTGTCATATGAGTCATTCAACCGTTCATCCTCTGGTTGTTAAAAATCTAACGAAAACAATCCAAGGTCGAGTTATCATAGACAATTTATCCTTTCAATTGGAAAGAGGTAAGATATATGGATTTCTTGGACCTAATGGTGCTGGAAAAACGACTACCATCCGTTTAATAGCTGGATTGATCACTCCTACCAAAGGGGACATATATATTGAAGGTCATCATGTCCAAAAGGATAAGCTAAAAGCTCTTTCCCATATTGGCGCGATTGTAGAGAACCCTGAGTTGTATACCTATCTGACTGGGAAGGAGAATCTCATTCATTTTGCAAGAATGAGCAAGACCTCCGTTTCAGAAGAGAGAATCCAGCAATTAACAAAATTTGTAGGACTTGAAGATGCCATCCACCATAAAGTGAAAACATATTCTTTAGGAATGAAGCAGAGGTTAGGGATTGCCCAAGCGTTATTACATAAGCCATCCGTGTTAATTTTAGATGAGCCATCTAACGGTTTAGACCCAGCGGGAATTCGACATTTACGAGACTACTTAAAAGATATCTCTAAAAAGGAAAATATATCAATTCTTGTATCTAGCCATATTCTACAAGAAGTTGAATTGATGAGTGACAAAGTCATTATTATTCAAAAAGGAAAATATGTGAATGAAATCAATGTTAAAGGTCAAAACAGTGCAGAGCTAGACACGAAAGTTGCCTT
This sequence comes from Bacillus carboniphilus, assembly GCF_039522365.1. GTDB lineage: Bacteria > Bacillota > Bacilli > Bacillales > JC228 > Bacillus_BF > Bacillus_BF carboniphilus. The sequence goes on from NZ_BAAADJ010000014.1 coordinate 60,570, forward strand.
TACAGTTTCAGAAAATCAGCTATTACAAGCTTTAAAGATTGTTGAGAAGTACGGGAATGCAGAATCAGATAATAAAAGAGTGATAACAGGGTTCGTGCATTACAAAAAAATACCTGACATCATATTTGATTTGGCTAACGACGGTATAAAAGTTTATGAGTGTACACCTTTGAAGACTTCATTAGAGGACCAGTTCTTATTGCTTACGGAACAGAAAGAGGGAAGCCTATGATTTCATTACTTCAAAACGAATGGATGAAAGCCAGGAAGAAACACCGAGCAGGGGTATTCTTAATTGTAATGGGAGCTCTATTAGTAATTGCTGCCCTCCTTGTGTTGTTTTATAGTAACCGTTTTAATCTTCGGATTGGTGGTATGCAATATACAATCTATTCCGCATCTATCTACACAACTATTGTTTCTTTCTACTCTATTGTGATTGGGGCTAGTGTCTTAACCAGTGAGTACAATGAAGGTACAATCAAGCAATTGTTTATCCGTTCGCACTCTAGGACTTCCATTCTTTTATCTAAATATCTCATTGTCAACTTACTGGCTTTAACTCTGTACTTTATTCTAATCGGCTTTAATTTTTTTCTTGGATTGTTGTTTTTTCAATATGACCAAATTTTTAATGCCCTAACTAATAACATCATAAATGGTTTGTATCACTACCCCAATATTCTTTTTTATATTACATTAGCCTTTATGATTGGTGCTCTTACGAAAAGCATGGGGCTTGCCACTGGTCTTACGTTTTTAGCAAAATTTAGTAGTGGTCCTATTACCCTACTAGTGTCCATGTATGATTGGGGCAAGTATGTGATATTTCCACATTTATCTTTAAGCTCTTACAGTGATAACCGTATGATTAGTGGGGGGATGGATCCTTTTCTTTCAGACCTATCTTTAGGTTTCTCCCTCTTCATTATTGTAATTTATCTTTTGGTTTTGTTAATCCCATCGATACTAGTGACCGAGAAGCGGGATATCATATAAAACACATAAGGAGTGTTTTCATGAAGAAATTGTCTAATGAGAAATTTCAATTAGCTAAGAAGTTTATTAAAGAACAAGCGCGCCCAATTGATCAAGCTCTTTTTTCTTATGTTTTTGAAGATGAGAATAAAGAAAAGGTATTAGAAGAGCTGAAAAAGTTCCAGAACGAAGATGGGGGATTTGGTCATGCTATTGAACCTGATTTCCGCTTACAAATCTCATCTCCTATGGCTACTACTGTTGGTCTGCAGTATGCAAGAAGTGTGGGGGCTACTTCCCGAGAGAAAATAATAGAAGCTGCCATTACTTATTTACTAAATTCTTATAACCACCAAAGACAACGTTGGCAAGCTTTATCCAAAGAGGTTAATGAAGTGCCACATGCTCCTTGGTGGAGCTACAACGTTGAAACAGATGCTTGTGGGGTTGAGGAGACTTGGGCAAATCCTAGTGCTGAAATCGTGGGATATTTACACGATCATAAGTCATTGGTAAAAGAAAGCTTCTTAGAGGAAGTAACAAGCTTAGCTTTGGAGCAATTAAATCATCTGCCTGAATCCATCGAAATGCATGACTTTTTATGCTACCAGAGGTTAGTAGATTCATTACATGGTGAAGCCGAGAAAAAAGTGAAAACAAGATTGCGAGGCTCTACTCGTTTAACGGTTACATTAAATCCAGCAGAATGGTCTGGTTATAGTGTAAGGCCACTACAAATTGTTCATACACCGAATTCACCATTCTATGATTTATTAGAACATGAAGTGGAGCTCAATCTTCAATTCGAAATAGATACAATCGGAGAGGACGGAGCTTGGCGACCTAATTGGTCATGGTTTGGACAGTATGAAGAAGAATGGAAAAAAGCAGAAGTGGAATGGGCTGGTTATTTAACAGTTTCCAAATTGATCACACTAAAGAATTTTGATCGGATTGAACTGTAAAGAATAAGGAGAGGTGAAAGGTATGTCCTCTACGATTGTATTAGCAGGAGGCTCTGGGTTTCTAGGAGTGTCTTTTGCTAAATATTTGCAAAAGAAAGGCATTCGAGTTGTTATTTTAACTAGAGGAAATTCTAGGACTGATGAAGGAATAGAGTTTGTTCACTGGGATGGAAAAACTCTAGGTGATTGGGCACATAATTTAGACGGAGCCAAGTCGGTCATTAACTTCACTGGTAAGAGTGTCAATTGTATTTATACACAAAAGAATAAAGAGGAAATTTTATCTTCTCGCCTTGATTCAGTGGCTGTGATTGATCAAGCGATCCTTCAATGTACGATCCCGCCAGAGTCTCTCATTCAGGCTGGCTCTTTAGCTATTTATGGTAATACGGAAAAGGTATGCGATGAAGAGGCACCTTCTGGAGAAGGGTTTTCTGCGGATGTGTGTGTTCAGTGGGAAAATGCCTTTTTTAAACAAGACCTCCCTAACACAAGAAAGGTTTTATTTCGAATCGGCTTTGTTCTCGGGAAGGAAGAAGGCGCACTCGTGCCTCTGAAAAAACTTACAAAGTTTGGTTTAGGTGGAACAGTTGGTAGTGGAAGGCAGTATATCAGCTGGCTCCATGTCGACGATCTAAATGAATTGCTTTGGACTTCCATTCAATCTAAAAGTATGAAAGGAATTTATAATGCAACAGGTCCGACTCCTGTAACCAATAAAGTCTTCATGGAAACACTGCGAAAGGTCATGAATCGTCCATGGTCACCTCCCACTCCAGCGCCATTGGTAAAGGTAGGAGCCTATTTGTTCATGAAAACTGAACCGGAACTAGCATTGACGGGTAGGAACTGTATTCCTAAAAGACTTGAGGAAGAAGGATTTCAGTTTACTCATACTCATCTTGAAAAGACTCTACAGTTATTAGTCTGATTTTTTGGTGAAACGAATGAAAGCTTCAATACAACAAACCCTATAAAGGAATAGTTAAGGAAACCCACCATCTATTGCTAGGAGGGTCATGTTGTATGCTTTCATTTCGCGGAGATGCCCATAAGTTTTATGAAAAACTGAAGAAGAGCAAACGAAAGGATCCGAATTTCACTTCCAATCGTGAGTTATCTGAGATTCGAGAAATTCAAAGTTTTTATCTAGATATTGAAACAGTTGTCTTACAAGATATCTATTATAAGATGATAAAAGAGAAAAGCGGGACAGGTATTATCCCTATTTTTGTTTCAGCAGGACCATGGCTCCTTTTTATCTTTTCAAAGCAGCTACAATCTATTTTATTTAAGAATGGTAGCTATTTATGGCTTTTGTTTGTTCTCGCATATTTGATTACTCTGGTATTCAGTGTCATTCTTCACTTTCATGAAAAAGCATGGGCGGCTCTACATATCGGTATTATCCAAGATATTCTGAAAGATCGGAAAGAGAAGAAAGAGAAAGGGTAGTCACAGTCCCTTTCTCTTATCCTCGTGTAACCGTTTCTTTTAATACAATTTCGACATTACCTTGTATCGCTCGTGAAATCATGCAAGACTTTTCGGCTTTGATAGCTAACTTGTGAGCGAGCTTAAGATCGGCATCTGTTGCATCTTCTTTGAGAGTAATAATCGGCTTATGAATAATTTTCTTATAGGTAATGACTCCTTTTGTTACGTCAACAATACCTACAGACTCCATCTTTAAATCATTCTTTTCTAATTTACTCCGTTCCATCATTGCGGCAAGTGTAATAATATAACAGGTTGCTGCAGCTCCTAATAACATTTCATCAGGGTTCGTCCCGATACCAGGGCCATCCATTTCTGGTGGAATAGAGACTTTTGTTTTTAAGTTACCTGATTCTATCTCGCCGATGTCATTTCTTAATCCTGGCCAATGTGCTTGTAACGTAAAGTGATGCTCTGCCATTATAACGAATCTCCCATCTGTTTGTTTTACTAACTAAAATGTAGTTGATAATAATAACGAATTCAAACAATTAGAATGTATTATTTACAAATCTTTTATTTTCCAAGTACCCAAAAAAGGGTATATTGGAAATAGATAGAGATTTATAGAGGAGGAACTAGTTTAGTGTTTAAGTCGAAGGTTCATTTTTGGACGTTACAAATCCTTCTTATGGTTGCGATTATTTACATATCTACAAAGATTGCATTTATATTTCAACCGGTAGGAGTGTTTATTTCAACATTATTTTTTCCTATTTTAATTTCTGGGTTCCTATATTATTTGTTAAACCCACTCGTAAAGAAATTACAAAGCTTTAAGATTCCAAGAACTATTTCCATTATCATCGTTTATGCGATTATTATTGGTCTAATTTCCTTGTTGTTAAGTTACTTCATACCAGCTGTTACAAAACAGTTCAAGGATTTAGCTGATAATTTACCGACGTATGCCAATCAATCCGTGGAGTTCTTCGAGGAGATGTCCGATTCACCGCAATTCAAGTGGGTTATGACTCAAGAGTACGTTACATTAGAAGATATTGAGCAGAAGTTAGTAGAGTTTGCTAACAGCTTACCAAATAAACTAACAAATAGTCTTGCTTCCATTATTGGATGGGTTACCAGTGTAACAATAACCATTGTGACGGTTCCGTTTCTTTTATTCTATATGTTTAAAGATGGGCATAAATTTGGAGAAAACTTGATTAAATTTCTACCATCATCGTACAGAAGTGCAGGGTTAAAGACATTGAAAGAGACGAATAAAACCTTAGCATCTTATATCCAAGGGCAGGTTCTTGTTGCCTTATTTGTAGGAACCTTATCCTTTATCGGTTATTTAATCATAGACCTTCCGTATGCACTCATTTTAGCTGTGGTTGTGGTCTTTACAAATATCATTCCATATATTGGACCTATCTTAGGTGGAGCACCTGCCCTGATTATTGGCTTATTCGAGTCTCCTATGAAGGCAATTTTAGTTGTGATTGTGATTACAGTTGCCCAACAATTAGAAGGTAATGTATTATCTCCACTAATCCTTGGAAAACAACTAAAAATCCATCCGGCTACTATTATTATTCTATTACTAGTGGCAGGTAACTTAGCAGGTATCCTTGGAATGATTTTAGCGATTCCAACATATGCTGTGGCCAAAACGGTTGTTGTGAATTTAGCCAATTTCTTAAGGGAACGGCGAAGAATTTTGGAAGAACAAACGTTGGAAGTTGAATGATTCATGGTACCCTTTAAAGGGTACCTTTTTATATAGCTTGTGACATTCCTTGTACTAAGAAGGTTATAAGAAAGACTATACAAAATTTTCATTCTATGTATATAATGATTTCTGTAAACAATTACATATGTAGTAGATATAGGTGCTTATCCGTCTGGATGAGCTTAAAAGGGAAGTTGGTGAAATTCCAACGCGGTCCCGCCACTGTAAATGGGAGCGACTTACAAAATGTCACTGTACTTGTCTGTATGGGAAGACGTAGGGAGCTATGACCATGAGCCAGGAGACCTGCCTATGTTTTTACACCATGTAACCTACGAGGATAGGGAGGTGTTTGAGGATCGATTTAAATCCATGTTTCACATGCGGCGACTTCTCATACACATCCAGCATCTCCAAGGGGGATGCTTTTTTATTTGGGCAATAGCGGATTCTCTGTCCGCAAAGAGCACCATGCCTCAAAAAAACATCAAACGTCTTACAAAAAAGGAGATACTAGAAATGAAAAAGTTTCTACAGTTGTTTGCAGTTCTAATCATGGTAATGCTTTTATCTGTTGCGTGTTCCGATGATTCTCAAAAAGAGGGACCAACACCGAAAGATGCAGAACAAAGCCAGTCGGAGCAAGAAGCGAATGGACAAGAACCATCTGATGAATATACCCCTGGATTCCCTGTAACTTTTACAGATGCGCTTGGAACGGAGATTACCCTAGATGCCAAACCAGAGAAAATTGTTTCGTTAATTCCAAGTAATACTGAAATAGCTTATGCATTAGGAGCGGGTGAACAGGTAATAGGCGTTTCAGATTTTGATAATTATCCAGAAGAGGTCATGGAAAAGGAAAAAATCGGTGCAATGGAAATCAATCTTGAAAAAATAATTTCATTACAGCCTGATTTAGTTTTAGCCCATGCTTCAACGGCAGACAGTACATCTGAAGGTCTGCAACAACTAAGAGATGCAGGTGCACATGTTGTTATTGTCAATAATGCAACGTCATTCGAAGATGTTTATACCTCTATTGAAATGATTGGAATAGCCACTGGATACAGTGAAAAGGCAAGTGAAATAGTTAACTCTATGAAACAAGAAGTAGCCCTAATTAAAGAGAAAGCAACTTCTATAACAGCAGAAAATAGAAAGAAGGTTTTTGTTGAAGTTGGTGCAGAGCCAGAGATTTATACAACCGGAACAGGAACCTTTATGCATGAAATGTTAGAAGCAATTGGTGCAGAAAATGTAGCCGCAGATGTTGCAGGCTGGCAGCCCATGACAGAAGAAGCTATTATCGAGAAAAATCCTGATGTCGTTGTTATCACATATGGTTACTACACACCAGATGCAGTTGAAACTGTTTTATCACGTGATGGGTGGGAACAAGTGACAGCGATTACCAATAAGCATGTTGTGGACGTACACTCTGATCTAGTAACTCGTTCAGGACCTCGTCTTATCGAAGGTGTAAAGGCATTGGCTAAGGCGGTTTATCCAGATGTTTATGGAGAATAAACCAAGTGCATATTCCTTGGCTATAGCATTCTTTGTCCTAACGATTCTGCTAGGTGTATCTTTAGGTTCAGTTTATGTTCCGATACCTACGATCTTAGAAGTGTTGGGTCATGCATGGTTTGGGATACCTGCCCAATTTGAACCCATGTATGAAAGTATCATTATCAATATTAGACTTCCGAGAGTTTTATTGGCAGGACTTGTTGGAGCGTCCCTTGCGATTGCAGGGGCCGCTTTTCAAGGTTTATTAAAAAACCCATTAGCGGATCCGTATACATTAGGGGTATCTTCAGGAGCTTCGTTGGGAGCCGTTCTTGTATTGTTTTTTGGAATTACCATTCCTGGTTTTTCAACGTTTACCTTACCGCTCGTTAGTATTATATTTGGATTTATTACAATCTTATCTGTCTTATTTTTTGCTAGAACGGTCAATCGAAATTTATCAGTTGAAACCATTATTTTAACAGGTATCATTTTTAGCTCCTTTCTAGGGTCTTTAATATCCTTACTGATTGCATTAACGGGAGATGAGTTGAGACAAATCATCGGTTGGTTACTTGGTAGTGTTTCAATGCGTGGATGGGAGTATATCAAACTTTTTCTTCCTTTCTTTGTGATAGGAACAGCCATTCTTTGGATGAATGAAAGGGAATTAAATGCTTTATCCTTTGGAGAGGAAAAAGCAAAGTACCTAGGAGTTAATGTAGCTAGGAGAAAACTTTTCATATTACTCGCTGGGGCTATGTTAACGGGAGCTGCTGTTGCTGTATCTGGTACCATTGGTTTTGTAGGATTAGTGGTTCCGCATTTTACAAGATTACTATGGGGTACCAATCATAAACACCTACTTCCTTTATCGATATTAACAGGTGCAAGTTTCTTAATTTTGGCAGATCTTGTTGCACGGACCATCATTACACCTAGCGAGCTTCCGATTGGAGTCATAACAGCCATTATCGGTGCCCCTATTTTTGGTTTACTTTTAATAAGGCAGCGTACAGAAAGAAGAGGTTCTTATGCTAAACGTTTATAATGTGGCATTTGCATATGATAAAAAACCAGTTGTTCAAGATATAAGTTTTTCAGTAAATGCTGGTGAATTTATTGGTATTCTTGGACCAAATGGCAGTGGAAAGACTACACTATTAAAGCTGATCAGTAAGGGCTTGCCTCTACATGCTGGAGAAGTACGAATCAATGATCAGTCTATTCATACGTACTCCTCTGTCGAGTTAGCTAAAGTGATGGCAGTCCTACCCCAGTCCACGGAAACTTCATTTTCATATTCTGTTAGAGAAACGATAGAATTGGGAAGATATCCATTTCAAAAAGGACTTTTTCCACAATGGTCTAAAGAGGATGAGGAAGCTGTTCGGCAAGCCATTCTAGCTACTAGTGTTGAGTCCTTCCAGGAAAAAGAACTCAATTCACTAAGTGGTGGTGAAAAACAGCGTGTTTTTCTTGCCCAAGCATTAGCGCAGGAACCTTCACTTTTTCTATTAGATGAGCCCACCAATCATCTAGATTTAGCTCACCAAAAAGGGTTAATGGACCTACTTAAAAAATGGTCTGTAGAGAAGAATTTGACTGTGCTATCGGTGTTTCATGATTTAAATTTAGCAAGTCTTTATTGTGACCGTCTGATTTTGATGGATCAGGGAGAAATTATTAGTTTGGGAACACCTTGGGAGGTTCTAGAGGAGCATAGAATTCAGCATGTGTACAAAACAAATATAAAAAAACAACCTCATACTAGTTTCCCAAGACCACAAGTTACCTTAATCCCAAATTATGAATTGGGGACAAATGTAAGGTTGTCCAGAGAGCATTTTATGTGTACGATGGAATCTGTTATTTACCAATCTCCTATTCCATTAAAGACCATATCTTCAGCCGTTTTTAATTCAGGAATGGGGTGGTACTCGACTTTTCTAAATCGAAAGGTAACACCTGATTACGATTGTGATGATAGTCAAAACGAAATGAGGGACTTCATTCAACAAAAGGGCTTGAACGTTACAGATACTGTAGCAATGATGACAGCTGTTCACATGGAAGATGTCGTAATTAAAGAGTGGAACGATAAGGGTGAGGATTTTTCATTCCTTGTTATGGTCACTGCCGGGGTTGGGAATGCAATTGACGTTTCCCGGAGTTATCAAAATGACCGAAAAGAAATCCCAGGTACCATAAATGTTTGGGTTTTAGTAAATGGTGATTTAGCTGAGGAAGCCTTTGTACAGGCGATTATGACAGCTACAGAAGCCAAATCAAAGGCTCTATTTGATTTAGAAATTCATGACTCTTTTTCTAAAACACAAGCAACTGGAACACCAACCGATAGTATGTTAATTGCCTCTACTCAAAAGGGAACCCCTTTAGCATATGCCGGTCCTGTTACTTCACTCGGAAAAGGAATAGGAAAGACTGTGTATGATGCGACGAGGGAAGCAATCGAGAAGTATATAAAAAGAAAAGAACATGGAAATCCAATCTAGGAATCCATGCTTTTTTTATATTTTAATATATGCTGATTTATTTTCATCTCAAACTCTTGTGGTTCATCTACTCTAATAACAATTCGTTCAATCGGCTTTTTTATACCATATAAAAATACAGCAGGTATTGGTTCTTGTAGTAAGAGGTCAAATTGTGGTTTTTCCGGGGTGAAATCTATCACCATAGCTTCAAATAGGTGTGTTTTTTCCTTGTTAGGAATCTTCTCAGGTCCGTCATAGGGTTTAAAAGAACGAATGTTTGAATAAGGTACTCGAATGGATTTAGTAAGTCCTACCTGAAATAAAACGGATTCCTCATTTATAATAATAGGCTTTAATCGAATAGCTTGTATTTGAGCGATTAGGAAAATGACGGTATATACATTTAAGAGCAGCGCAATCCAGGATATGCTGGGACTAAATTTATGTATTAAATAATGCAACCCTACCGTTTCTAGTGCAATCGCATGAATCACCATGATATTTAAAGCGATGGTAGAAGTTTTCCTGTGGAGAGTATACGAATTTTCTAACTCGTTATTTGGCTTAGTTCTCCATTTACATAAGGCATAATACAATAGTGACTGTTCCTTGTTCCAATTCATACAATGAACACCCTTTACTCTTTTATACTTCCATTATCTCTAAAAGAAGAAACAGTGGATAGAGGCTATACAAAAATTCAAAGTGCCTTTAGGTCAAATTTCACATATTATACATATTTAGGTAATAAAAAAATCCCACCTACTTAGGCGGGACCGTTTAGATTATTTATACCGTTTGTAAAAACTCACGTACTTCTTCAGGAGATTTTGCATTCGCACTATGTAAATGAGCTAGCTTCTCTCCATTTTGATAAACGAGTAAGCTTGGAATTCCCATGACTTGATATTTCTCAGCAATTTCAGGGTAGTCGTCTTTGTTGATTTCATACCACTCGTACTGTGAGTATTCCTCTAAAATTTCACCTATAAACATGTCCATTCGCGTGCAATCCGGGCACCAGCCTGCGTAAAATTTAACGATAACTTTTTGATCTCCAGAGATGATCTGATTAAATTCTTCTGATGATTGAATGGGTTTCATAATTGTAAATATCTCCTTTCTATTTTAAACTAGCAAATTTATCTTACAATAGAGTTGTAATAGAGGGAAGTTATCTGTTTGGCGGTAGGTTTACTAAACAAAAAATAAAAGCCCGTCTTTAACATCAGACGAGCTTTTAAGAAGCATTATTTAATCCCATTGAATGGTGATTAGTTCACGGATGTCTTTTATTTCTAAAGCTTCCGCTATTAAAGAAAGTAATCGAGTATTGAGGGAGGTTCTTTGATTATTTTTAAGCTCACTAACACTAGCAGCACGAACATTTTCTCCTGTTTTCTGCTTGATTAGTTCAATGAGCTCTTTTTGTTTCATATTTCCCCGCATTTTTAATGCTTCATCTAAGGTGACTTTAATTGATACGGACATTTGATCTCCTCCTACCTCTATTTTAGTAGATTTCTCAATAATCGCAATTACGATATGGGAAAATATGAGCGTTAATTAATGTTAATTTTGTAGGTATTTTGGAAGGTTTCCAATGTAAGGGTTTAGATGGAGAAAAATAAAAAAAGGCGATCACGAGATGTGACCGCAAATGGTTTTTATAGAACTTAAGGAATGAACATTCCGGCAATTGCTCCACTTAAAAGTGAGGCCATGGCACCTGCAAGAATGGCTCGAACTCCCATTCTTGCTAAGTCGCCTCTGCGTTCTGGTGCTAAACTTCCCAGTCCACCTAAGATAATAGCAAGAGACGAGATATTAGCAAAACCACAAAGTGCAAAACTAATAACAGCAACGGTTTTGGACGATAGATTCGGAATTTCAGGTGCAAAGTTTGAGTACGCTACGAACTCATTAAGGATAAGCTTCTGTCCAATATAGTTGCCTGCTTGAATGGCCTCATCCCATGGAACCCCTATGATAAAAGCAACAGGAGAGAAAATATATCCTAATATCAGTTCAAGGGTCAAACCTTCAAAACCGAATAATAAACCAATGCCGGTTAAAAAGTAGTTTATCACGGCAATCAACGCAATGAATGCTAGTAACATAGCCCCTATATTTAATGCTAATTGTAACCCTACGCTTGCTCCTCTAGCTGCGGCATCGATAACGTTGGTAGACTCTCTGTCTATATCTATTTCTGTTTCCTTTGGTTCTGGATGGTCTGTAGTCTCTGGTACAAATATTTTAGCCATGATTAGTCCAGCCGGAGCTGCCATAAAACTTGCAGCAAGTAGATATTCCAATGGTACTCCTAAGAGTGAATAACCGATAAGAGTTGAACCAGCTACGGATGCTAACCCACCAGTCATAACAGCGAATAATTCAGAATTCGTCATTTTATTTAAAAATGGTGCTACTACGAGCGGTGCTTCCGTTTGACCCACAAAAATATTGGCTGCTGCAGACATGGATTCCGCTTTTCTTGTCCCTAACAATTTTGCTAAGCCACCGCCAAGAAACTTAATGAAGACTTGCATCACCTTTATGTAATATAAAACAGAAATTAAAGCAGAGAAAAAGATGACGACCGGAAGTATTTGAAATGCGAAGATCACGCCATTTTCCGGGATGATTGGTCCAAAGAGGAAGGAAATACCTTCACCAGCAGCTGCAACAATCTCATTCACTCGATTAGTGATCCAGTTGAGGGCCGCTCTACCAAGCTCCCATTTTAACGCAATAAATGCCAATAGAATTTGAATAATGAGCCCGCCTAAAACGGTTCGAAGCTTAATTTTTCGTTTAGCGTTTGAAAAAATATAAGCAATAAGTAGCAAAATGATGATGCCACCAATACCCCATATATATTGCATGTAAATCTCCTTTCTTCGTGGGTGCAATTTATCTCATTTCTTGGTAATCTTATGTTGTCCAAAGAAAGGGATTATATAAAAAAAATTAAGTAGCTATTTTCAAACTAAAACAGTCATTTAAGAGCATTTAATAATTTGGAGAGGAAGTAAAAAAATGAAAATTAGAAGAACTGTAATAGAAGAGAAGGAAAGTAAAGTATTTTTATACGAAAATCGAAAGGAATTTTTCTTTCTAGTAGCACTACCAGATTATCATTGGTCTGATATTGTTACGTATGAAGACAGTCATGGAGATATATTAGAAAGAATGAAGCAGCACTTTCCTATGAAATTACAACCAGATACGATAGAAAGTGTAGCAAGTCAAATCTACCAATGGACAAGGGAGATGTGACCATGGTGAAATGGTCATCTCCAGTCTTCTGGAGGATTTTTAAGTAAAAGATGTTCTGCCTGAATGAAACCCCCGTCCTGTAACAAAGTAGTTCCCACCTTTCCTTTATTATCATAGAACAATAGTGTGTAGGCTGAATTAGGTTGTAGTTGTACTTGTGGAAGTGATACAACTAGTTGATGATTGCCAGTCCGTACTTCTAATGGATAATCTCCCGGTTCAATCGCTGCGTATTCTGTTGGGGTTTTATAGGTACCAGCTTGAATAATTTTTTCACCTCGGATATAAAGGTGTAATTTAGATCCCCTAGGTAGAAGGTGCAGTAGCCTCAGTTGTGTTTTTCCTTTCTCAATATTTACTTGATCATCCAGTCGAAGGATATCAAGTAATTTTTGGTTATTTCCAAACAGAACTAAAGTAGATGGAAATTTATTGAATTCCATACTTTTTGATACTAAGGTCGTCTCCCGATCACGATGTGTTCGTTTTACTTCTATTAGATGGTACCCAGAAGTTAGTTTGATGTAATGACTCCCCTTCCTATTTGAAACATCTGAAATTGTCTTTTCCCCATCTATAAACAAATCTACTTGACCGGAAATATATGTTGTCGACAGAAATCTAAAAGTGGCTACTGAACTAGATGAGTAAATAGGTGGACTAGGAGCAAAAACTAAAGAGAAAATGAGTGCCACGTTTATCAAAGGTCTACGCAAAGTGAAGTCCTCCTTCCAATTCGATAGTTTAGTTAGTTTGGCACTTTTTTTATTTTTATAAACATCTGGAGGAGTAGTGTGGATTGGTATTGTGCCCTGATGAGAAGAGAAAAGTTTAAAGAGGGAACGCAAACCGGAGAAACGAGCCCTGGTAAGAAGAGAAATGCTAAGAGAGGGAACGCAAACCGGAGAAACGTGCCCTGGTAAGAAGAGAAACGTTAATAGAAGGAACGCAAACCGGAGAAACGAGTCCTGGTAAGAAGAGAAACGCTAAGAGAGGGAACGCAAACCGAAGAAACGAGCCCTAGTGAAAAGAAATACGTTAAGAAAGGGAACACAACCCCCAAAAACGTCAAAAAAGAGTACACTCACATTAGAAAAAAAGAGCATTTATAACAGCTAGATGGTAGTATAGTATTTGTTTGATATTTGTAGAAAAGGTTCTACCGATTATTTTTCAGTGAAGCTAAAGACTTATCGTCTTTCATATAGAAAGGAAGAGGAAACAACGATGAAAAATCTTCAGGATGAGGTTCTTTCGAGAAGAACCTTTGCTATTATCTCCCACCCGGATGCAGGGAAAACGACTTTAACAGAGAAGTTACTATTATTTGGTGGGGCTATTAGAGAAGCAGGAACGGTTAAAGCAAAGAAGACTGGTAAATACGCAACGAGTGATTGGATGGAAATCGAGAAACAAAGAGGGATTTCTGTTACATCCAGTGTTTTACAATTCGATTACGATGGATTTAGAGTCAATATTTTAGATACGCCTGGGCACCAAGACTTCAGTGAAGATACGTATCGGACCTTAATGGCGGTAGACAGTGCGGTCATGATTATCGATGCTGCCAAGGGTATTGAGGAACAAACGTTAAAACTTTTTAAAGTATGTGCCATGCGTGGAATTCCTATTTTTACATTCATCAATAAAATGGATCGCCAAGGGAAGCAGCCTCTTGAACTATTAGCAGAACTGGAAGAGGTTTTAGGAATCCAATCTTATCCGATGAATTGGCCAATCGGTATGGGACAAGATTTCATGGGAATTTATGACCGTTTTCATAATCGAGTTGAATTATTTAAATCGGGAGACCATACAAAGCTTCCACTAAATGATGAGGGACAACTTGAGGAATCACACGAGATTGAAGATTCTCCAGTTTTTCAACAAACACTCGAGGAAATTGAGTTATTAAATGAAGCTGGAAATCCTTTTTCGCGTAAGGATATTGATAATGGTCAGTTATCTCCTGTGTTTTTTGGATCGGCATTAAATTTATTTGGGGTTCAAACTTTCTTAGAATCTTATTTACAATTTGCACCGCCTCCAAAGGGAAGAAATTCATCAGCAGGAACCATAGACCCGTTATCGAAGGACTTTTCTGGATTCATCTTTAAGATTCAAGCGAACATGAATCCTGCACACCGAGATAGAATCGCATTCCTACGAATTTGTTCAGGAAGCTTTGAAAGAGGAATGCCTGTAACTCTATCAAGAACGGGGAAGCAAGTGAAACTTTCTCAATCTACAAGCTTCTTAGCAGATGATCGTACAACTGTTAATGAAGCCGTAGCCGGAGACATCATCGGTTTATATGACACAGGCACCTACCAGATTGGTGACACCTTAGTTAGTGGTAAGGACACATTTGAGTTTGAACGTCTTCCACAATTCACCCCAGAACTCTTTATGAAAGTGACGGCAAAAAATGCCTTAAAACAAAAACATTTCCATAAAGGTATGCAACAGCTAGTGCAAGAAGGAGCCATTCAATTATTTAAGACTGCTCAAACCGATCAATACATTTTGGGAGCTGTTGGACAACTACAATTTGAAGTGTTTGAGCACAGATTAAAGAATGAGTATAATGTGGACATACTTATGGAGCCAATGGGACAAAAAATGACAAGATGGGTTGATGCCGAAAAAGTGGATGAAAAGCTATCTAGTCAAAGAAGTATGCTAGTCAAAGACCGTTATGATCGGTTTGTTTTCCTTTTTGAAAATGACTTTGCTCTAAGGTGGTTCCAAGAAAAAAATCCAGATATTGTGCTGTATCAGCCAATGGAAGATAAAAATTGAAACTAAATTGCTGTACCCCCGTATAAAAAGACGGGGGTTTTCCCCTACATATATAAAGGAGGAAGTGACTTGAACATCAGTCATTTTTCAATAAGAAGACCTATTTTTACTCTTGTTACGATGCTCTTAATTCTAATATTGGGAGGAGTATCGGTTTTACGAATTCCACTTAAGCTAATTCCGGACCTCAATCCTCCAGTTGCAGTAGTCGTTGCTAATTATCCTGGTGCAGGACCTAAAGAAGTATTGGAAAAAGTAACAAAACCTTTAGAAGCCAATTTGACGACACTCCCAGGAATTAAGACGATTCAATCAACTTCACAGGAGGGAGCCAATTTCATCTTTCTTGAGTTTTCCTGGTCCACTTCAATAGACGATATTCAAAATGATGTCATTACACGAATTAACCAGACCTCATTACCTGAGGACGTGGAACCAAGATTCATGAAGTTTGACCCTTCTCAGTTTCCGATCATACAGTTCTCGTTAAGAGGAGAGGAAGCAGAACAAAAAGATTTAGAAAACCTCACCAATGACCTAAAGGTAGATTTAGAACGAGTGAATGGTGTTGCAAGCGTTAGTCTTTCAGGGGTAACCACAGAAGATATTGTGGTCACCTTAAATCAAAATCAATTGAAAGCAAACCAGCTAACACAGGATGATATCATTTCTGTTATTAGAGCTAATGAAATTTCTTTACCTGGTGAGCCGGTTATATCAAATGGTGAGCAATTGACCACGAGGATTATTAGTCAGCTAAAATCTCCAGATGAAATTTCCGATTTGATTATTACTAAAAATCTGGTCACGGGCGAAAATATCCTTTTGTCAGATGTCGCTGTAGTTGAGAAGAAAGAACGCAATCAAAACGTCATTACTCGTGCTGATGGACAGCCGGCTATGCTTTTGAGTGTATTACAAGAATCAGATGCCAACACAGCTCAAGTCTCAAAGCAGTTTCAAGAAAATCTTGAGGAACTCTTATCAAAGGAGCAATATCAGGGCTTAAAAGCGGATATCTTATTTGACCAGGGTGATTACATACAAATGGCTATAGGAAATATCACCAATTCTCTCCTTATTGGTGGAGCTTTGGCCATGCTCGTTTTATTCTTATTTTTACGTAATATTAAAAGCCCTATCATAATTGGGGTTGCCATTCCTTATTCCGTAATTGTCACGTTTGTCTTAATGTATTTTTCTGACTTCACTTTAAACATTATGACAATGGGTGCCCTTGCTCTTGGGATAGGGATGTTAGTTGATAATGCTATCGTCGTAATTGAAAATATCAATCGACACTTAGGAATGGGAAAGACTCCTAAAGTAGCAGCTAGCGATGGTGCAAAAGAAATTGCATCTGCGATTACAGCTTCAACACTAACAACCGTGGCTGTGTTCATACCTGTTGTGTTTATTAGCGGTATAATAGGAGAAATCTTTACAGAGTTTGCATTGACTATATCATTCAGCTTACTAGGGTCACTGGCAGTAGCTTTAACAGTGGTTCCGATGCTAGCAAGTAAGTGGTTAAAGCCTTCCAGTGTAGTTAAAGAAGAGAATAGACAACAATCATTTCTCATTCGATTGGTAGAAAACGTTATAAAGTGGTCCCTAAGCCATCGATTTATCGTCCTTTTCATCACGTTCCTATTATTAGTAGGTGGTGGACTTGGACTGACAAGAGTAGGAACGCAATTCTTACCTAGTACGGATGAAGGATTCTTTAGTATAGGAATTAGATTGGATAATGGCGTAGCATTCTCTGAAACTGAGGGTGTTGTGGATGCTATTGAGGAAAAACTAAATGGCCATGATGAAGTAGATGTTTATGTAAGTACAATTGGGTCAACACAAGAGTCCTCCTTTAGGGGTGGTATACAGTCACATCGTGCTGAGATTTATGTGAAAATGAAAGAGGCCTCAGAAAGAGACCAAACAACTTTAGAGTTTATAGATGAAATTAGGTCAGATTTAGAGAATGCAGCAATTGCTCAAAATGAGACAGCTGTTATAAGGATGGCCACTCAATCTTCAGCTGGTACAAGTCCACAAACCTTAAGTTTTACAGTTCGTGATCCAAATGAGCAGGCATTGAATGAGGCTGTAGATAAGATTGATGAAGCCATTTCGGAAATTGAACATGTTACAGATGTATCTACTGACCTTGAAGATACCATAAAAGAAATACAAATAGCCGTCAATAGAGAGCAGGCAATCTCAAATGGATTGGTACCAGCACAAATTGCTACACTGGTTTCAAATGTGACAAGAGGTGTACAAGCAACACAAATTGTCGAAGAAAATGGAGATGTCACAGGAGTATTCGTCGAGTATAGAGAGGATGCAAGAGATAGTATTGAAAACCTGCGGAAATTGCAGATACGAACTGGTGCAGGTACTTATGTTACTCTAGACCAAATTGCTGATATTAGCACTGGTGAAGGCCCTTCAGCCATTCATAGAAGTGATCAACAACTAGCTGTTCAGTTTACAGTCAAGTATTCAACTGACACGAATTTAGGACATATCTCTAATGAAGTTGACCTTGCCATACAGGATTTGAATTTATCCGATAGCACTACACTTGAATTCTCTGGAGATCGCGAGTTATTGGATGATGCCATTTGGGATATGGGGCTTGCTTTTGTGCTCGCTATCATATTCGTATATTTAGTGATGGCAGCACAGTTTGAGTCATTGAAGACTCCATTTGTCATTATGTTTACGGTTCCGTTAATGATTATTGGTGTGAACTTAGCCCTTGTATTTACTGGAACACCAATAAGTGTTACGGCCATCATTGGAGTCATCGTCCTTGCAGGTATTGTGGTTAATAACGCCATAGTTATCGTTGATTATATTAACCAAAAGAAAGAAGCAGGTCTGGACACATATGAAGCCATCATAGATTCTGTGAAGGTGCGTGTTAGACCAATTCTCATGACTGCTCTTACAACAATTTTAGGGCTCCTACCATTGGCTTTAGGAATTGGTCAGGGTACTGAATTAAACCAACCGATGGGAATAACGGTAATTGGGGGACTCCTATCAAGTACTTTCTTAACTCTTTTCATTATTCCAATTGTATATAGCTATTTTGATCGTACCACACGATCTATGAAAAAATACTTTAGGAAAAAGAAAAGAGAAGAGCAGTATCTTCATCATGCATCCTATTACAATAACCAGGAAAAGAGTGACCGTGATGAGGATGAAACCGAAAAAGTCATTCGTCTTCTAGAAGAAAGTTTAGAAAAACTTAAAAGAACTTCAAAAAATGGAGATGAAATATAAAGATTGATCAAAAGCTAACCGTAAATGGTTAGCTTTTTTATTTTGGGAAATTTAGTAAAACGGAAGTTATCTTTAAATAATTATCGCCTAGTTTGTAAACAATATAATTGCTAGTCCTTTCAAAAAAAGACCACTTGTTTTTAAGGAGCAGACACAATGGAATTATCATACATAGGGAATAAGAAAAAGTACATAATGGAAATGAATGGGTATCATGAAACGGCTGGATAAGTTAGAAGCAGTACTTTGGAGTGTCGCTCTTCCAGGCTTTTCTCAATTGTTAAGTGGGCAATTCTTGAAAGGTGCCTTATTGGTTCTATTAGAGTTTTTGATAAACGTCCAAAGCAATTTTAATGAGGCAATTATGCTGAGCTTTTTAGGTGAAACAAGGAGAGCAGCTGAAATCATTGATTATCAATGGCTAATGTTCTATCCATGTTTATATATGTTCGCCATGTGGGACGCTTATAGGTCAGCTATGCGGGAGGAAGAAGAAATGTCCTATCTTCCTTTCGCGTTCGGTGCATATTTTATCACGGTTGGTTTAATGTACTCCGTTAAGGTGGAGGTATTTGGTGTATTTATAGGTCCTATTTTCTTTCCAATGCTGAGTTTATTACCAGGTTTGGGTATTGGATTTATTATCCGAATGATCATAATGAAGAGTAGGAAGAAAGCTCGACGTAGAGCGGTATAAAAACATGACTAGGAGGACACTCAATTGGATGCTACCATGTTTTTAGAATACGGTTGGGTCTTACTAGTTCTTATTGGGCTTGAAGGAATACTCGCGGCCGATAACGCTGTTGTAATGGCTGTTATGGTTAACATTTACCAGATCAACAACAGAAGAAAGCCATAAAAAGTAGAATTAGCGGATATTGCTTTCGCTATTGATTCCATGTTGGCGGCTGTCGCACTGGCTGTAACATTACCACCAACAGGGTGGTTTGCAGTTGGAGGTATCGTTGGAGGACAATTTACTGTGATGTTCCTAGGTGGCTTGATTGGCTTAGTTATTATGCGATTTGCAGCAGGCTGGTTTGTAAATCTTCCCAAAAAATACCCAGCGCTTGAAACGGCAGCCTTTTTAATAGTCGGATGGGTTGGTGTCAAACTGCTTGTTCATACTCTAGCACATGAAAAAGTGGGAATTATCGATCACCACTTTCCAGAAATCTTTAGTTGGAAACTCGTATTTTGGGGTGTGCTCATCCTAATTTCATTTGGGGGTTACATGTACTCAAAGAGGAAGGGGCCACAAGAAGCTTTAGAAAATTAAAAATAAACCATTTAGTCTTCCTCTAGAGAAGGCTATTTTTTTTGTTACTTTTTTACTAATCCATATCAAAAATTAACTCGAAATATAGGAAATTTGGTTCGAACTTGTCTTAATTTATCAATTTGCGACATAAATAATCTCATCCATCCGAAGTGTGTAAGTGAAGGCGATCGCTACATACAAAAAAACTTTACGAGGTGGATTACACATGAATTGGAAAAAATACTTTAAGCAAACGTCAGCAGCAATGATTGCTGGAACATTTATCTTTTCAAGTAGTACAGGAGCATTTGCAAATGAAACTGTTTCACTAAATACAGTAAATGATGGAACAACTGAAGTAAAAGTAGAAGCAGGTTTAACGCCAGATAACTTCTTTTATTTCTTAGATTCATTCTTCGAAAAGGTAAATTTATTATTAACTTTTGATGAAAAGTCAAAAGCAGAAGCATATGCAAAATATGCAGCTGAAAAAATTGCAGAAGCTGAAAAGCTTTTTGAAGATGGAGAAGAAGAATTAGCGCTAGAAGTATTAAACCGTGCGCTTAATTATATGGCTGACTCTGATGAAGATTCTTCTGAAGAAGATACAACTGATGAAGAGGTTACAGAAGAAGAAGTGACTGAAGACGAAGAAAGTACAGAAGAAAGTACAGAAGAGGCAACAGAGGAAGAAGTAGCTGAAGACGAAGAAGCAACTGAAGAAGATGCTACGGAAGAAGAAGTAACTGAAGATGAAGAAGGTTCAGAAGAGTCAGCAGAAGAAGAAGCAACTGAAGACACAGAAGAAGTAGTGGAAGAGGAAGAAGAAAAAGATGAAGTTGAACTATTAGTTCGTCAAAACATCATTGCTCTAACTGCTGCATTAGAAAAAGTGAAAAATCCAAACGCCCGTGCTGCTTTAGAAAGAAACATCGAAAAAACTTACGCTAAAATGGAAAAGAAACTAGCAAAGTACTTAGAAGATGCTGAAGAAGTAGTGGAAGAAGAAACGACAGAAGAGACAACAGAAGAAACAACAGAAGAAACGACAACTGATACTGAAACAACAGAAGACACAACGACTGATGCTGAAACAACAGAAGAAGAAAGTACTGAAGAGGAAGTAACAGAAGAAGAAACTACTACTGAGGAAGATGCAACAGTGGTAGAAGAGGAAGAAAAAGACCTAGATGTTCTTCCGGTTCCAGGAGTTGTTAAAGAAAAGAAAGAAAGCAATGGTAAAGGTAAGGGTCACGAAAAAGGCAAAGGTAAAGGTCATGAAAAAGCAAAAGGAAATGGCCATAAGAAGCACATGGATCAAGTAGGCAAAGATAAGGGTCAAGGAAAAGGAAACAGCAAAGGCAAAGGTAATAATAACTAATCATGTATAGGGGGAGTGTCCTCCCCCTATTACTTAAGGTGATGGAATGACACTTCTAGAATACTACCACTCATCCGATTGTCATACTCTATTATAATAGTATGATATAATGACAACGGAATGGGGTGAGACGAATGCTGAAATTGTTTTCGAAACGGAAAAACCAAAAAATTGAAGAAGAAGTCGCTGCTATACAAAGCGGGAATGAAGATGCTCGTGATTCCCTACTAGATGCGTATAAGCCATTTATTAAGAAAGCTGTTTCTAAAGTTTGTAGGAGATACGTGACAGAATCTGATGACGAATTTAGCATTGGTCTCATCGCTTTTAATCATGCAATTGACCAGTATTCAGTTGAGAAGGGATCCTCTTTTTTAACTTTTGCAAACGTAATTATTCAAAGAAGAGTAATTGATTATATTCGAAAAGAAAATAAGATGACAATGGTTAGTATTGATGAAGAGGAGACAGAAGAACAGTCTCAATCTTCTATTCTTACAACCGTCTCCATGAAGGAATTTGAAAGACAAAATGAAACTGAGGCAAGAAGATTAGAAATAGTATCTTTAACATCATTACTAAGAGAGTTTGATTTAAGTTTTCAGGATTTGGTTGAACAAACGCCTAAACATATTGATGCTAGACAAAATGCTATTCAGGTAGCCAACACATTATCCAATGATCCTGAACTACTTCAACAGCTTCTTTTACAAAAGAAAATACCCGTCAAGGAATTAACAGAAAAAGTAGATGTCAGTCGGAAAACGATTGAAAGAAATCGTAAATATATTATTGGAATTACCTTGGTTTTATCTGGGGAATTCCCATTATTAAAAGAGTACATGAAGGAGGTGGTGGAACAATGATGAAAGGGATTGTCATGGACGTTAAGGGGGAAAAATTAACGGTTTTAACAAAGGATGGTCAGTTTTTGCAAACGGATAAAAATGATTACCCACAATACGAGATTGGTCAAGAGATCACGATTCAATCTAAAGTCTTATTAAAAGAAAGAAAGCGGGTATTATCATTTCCCAAACCAATATTGGCAGTTGCCTCTGTGTTTGTGCTAATTTTTGCCTCTTTTTTATTGTCATTTGGGTTTGGAAATCAAACAGCATATGCTTATGTGACAGTGGATATTAACCCAAGCTTTGAAATCGCAATTGACGAAGAGTTTAAAATTATAGACATTGTTCCACTAAATAATGAAGCAGAGAGTATTCTCGAAGATATTTCTAATTGGGAAAAACAATCTTTTACGAAAGTTACATCAATCCTCGTAAAAGAAAGTAAAGAAGAAGGATTTCTGAATGATGAGCAAACCGTTATCTTCTCATCTGTTTTTGTGGAAGAACAAGAAGATACAAAAGAGGAAATGACACGAATCATTCAAGAAGTTCAAGTTGAGATGGAAAAAGAACATGTTGAGCTAACTTGGTATGAAGGTACGGAGGAAGATCGGGAACAAGCTAGTCAAGCTGGTGTATCCACAGGAAAGCTAATTGAAAGTAAGAAGAAAGAAAATCCAAAGTCTCAAGAAGAAACCAAAGACTTAGGAACTGAAGAGGAACAGGATAAGGAAGCAAAAGGTAATAGAGGCAATAAGGATGATGAAAAGGGGAATCGTGGAAAGTCTGAGGATAAACCTGGAAATGAAAATAAAGGGCAAAATAAGAAGGAAAAGGAAAAAGAGCAGAAAGAAAAAAATAATGAAAGTGAACATCCAGGAAAGGGAAACTCAAAAGACCCTGAAAATAAGGGAAACGACAATAAAGAAAATGGGAAGAACAAAGGAAACAAGGGGAACGATGAAAACAAGGGCGACAGAGGTAACATGGGGAACGATGAAAAAAAGGGCAACAAAGGAAACAAGGGAAACGGTGAAGACAAAGGCAACAAAGGCAACAATGGGAACAACGAAAACAGCAATAACAGACCATAAAAAGCCACCATATTGGGTGGCTTTTTCTATTTTTTCCATTGATATTTAGCTTTTTAGCGCATTATATTATTGATTTGGATTGTTATTTAATTGCGCTTGGGCTTGTTTTACAAGTCGCTTCGTAATTTCTCCACCGACTGAACCATTAGAACGAGAAGCAGAATCTGAACCAAGCTGTACACCAAATTCCTGAGCGATTTCATATTTAATGCTTTCTAAATAAGCCTCTACTCCAGGAACTAATAGAGCATTTCGTTTAGCCATTTTTTTCACCTCCATTGATCCCAGTGTAAGATAGTATGGGGTATAAACTCGAGATTTTATGACTAGTAATGAATTTCCTTATATGGAGAGGGTTACAAATAAAATGAGAAAGTTTCAATTAAGCCTTTCAAAATGTCCTTATTTTTTATAGTATATGGAATAGATTATCCTTGAAAGGAACCATCTAAAAATGAAAAGATCGTTATTTGTATTAGTTAATAAGTTAACTCCTTTTCAAGTGATCGTTTCGTATTACTTGGTGGCTGTTACTTTTTCTACCATTTTATTAAGCTTACCAGGAGCACATCAACCAGGTGTGGATTGGAAATTTATTGATGCAGTTTTTACCGCTGTTAGTGCTGTAAGTGTTACAGGACTATCTACCATCAATATTTCGGAGACTTTCACTGTTCAAGGGATATTTTTGTTAATGTTTGTCCTCCAGTTTGGAGGAATAGGGGTTATGACATTAGGAACGTTTTTTTGGATGATTATAGGTAAAAGGATCGGACTTAAAGGAAGAAGACTTATGATGGCCGATCAGAACCAAATGAACCTAGCTGGTGTAGTCAAACTTCTTAAGCAAATTCTCTATATCATTATCTTAATTGAGATAGTGGGTGCCCTTATTCTAGGTGTATATTTTCTAGAGTATTATCCAAACTGGAAAGAAGCTTTCCTGCAAGGTCTTTTTGCTTCTGTTAGTGCCACCACGAACGCAGGGTTTGACATCACTGGAGCTTCTTTAAAGCCATTTGCGCAGGATTATTTTGTGCAGTTTATTACTATTATTCTCATCACATTAGGTGCCATCGGATTTCCGGTGTTAATTGAGATGAAAAACTTCCTATTCCATAAAAATACAGACAGACGGTTTCGTTTTACGCTGTATACGAAGTTAACAACGGTTACTTTTTTTGCTCTTTTTGCAATAGGAACCGTTTTAATCTTGCTCTTAGAATTCAACCATTTCTTTAAAGATAAGTCTTGGCATGAAAGTTTCTTTTATGCCTTGTTCCAGTCTGCAACAACCAAGAGTGGTGGGTTATCCACTATGGATGTCAATGAATTCACGTTGCCCACGCTATTTCTCATATGTGGTTTAATGTTTATTGGAGCATCTCCTAGTTCTGTTGGAGGCGGAATACGGACTACAACGTTTGCCCTAAATATCTTATTCCTTTATTCATTTGCTCGTGGGAGAAAGTCAATTAAGGTCTTCAGAAGAGAGATTCATGAAGAAGATCTACAGAAATCATTAGCAGTTACACTCATGGCTTTTTTCATTTGTTTTATTAGTATCCTTACCTTAACGGTTTCTGAGCCACACTTAGACTTTATAGCTATAATGTTTGAAGTATCATCTGCCTTTGGAACAACCGGACTTTCTATGGGAATTACAAATGAGCTTTCTACTTTCGGAAAAATTGTGATTATGCTTCTTATGTTTATTGGAAGAGTAGGAATCCTGGCTTTCCTATTTATGATTGGCGGGAGAGAAAATAAAGTGAAGTATCAATATCCTAAGGAACGTGTGATTATTGGATAATAAAATTGGCAATCTTTTCAGATAGAGATTCTTTCTTCTCTGGACATCATAAAAAGTAAAAGGAGGAGATTGAATGGCAAAGAGAAAAGCAAAATTTGATGCTGCTATAAAAAATAATAAAACCCCTTATAAGAATAAAGAGGAAACAGAATTCGCCGCTGACTTTGCTCAAGGGGAGGAACCCATAAAGGGTGCAAATCGTAATTCTAAACAAGGAAGAAAAGGTAGAGCCTAAATGAGTAGAAAAAAAGAGAAACAAAAACAGGACAACTCAAGAGTAGAGTTCGGTAATGAATTAGGCGATTTTAATTCTGCTAAGGTTTATGAGATTAAACATATGTCAAAGTCAAAGTCTAAGCAGCCGGATGATTCTGATAAGGGCTGCGGTGGACTATAGATTCAAGAATTATATGTCTCTAAAATTACAAAAACGGTACGGGATTATTTTCCTGTACCGTTTTAATATAGAAACACCTAATTTGTATGGACACTGAAAGCTTGTTCAAAGCGATCCTTAGAAATAAAATAAACTTTTTGCTCACTCACTTTTCCATTATATAAAACAATCCCATACTCAACATCGTTTAGAATTTTACCTGATTCTAAATATGCGGCTATACTGAATGGGAATTTCTCAACAGCTGCATGTTTAAATAGTTCTTTCTCTGAGAGAGAAAGTGCCTGGAATTCAGGAGAAACTAATTCTGGTTTTTGAGCAATGGTTTGAATCAGCCGTTGCTTCTCTTCCTTATCTATGCCATCGTTCCACCAGGTCTTTCTAGGTTTATATCGTTGTGTTGTGAGATAGTCCCATTTCATAATTCCATCAATAATGTGTAAATCATTAAATTCTTGCTGACTGATAAATTGATGTAATCTCATAAATAAATCCTCAAGCTGGTGTCCAATTCTAGACCATCCCTGTGTTTCCCAGAAGGATCCAAACTGTTGGAAGAAATCAAATGGCGTTTCAAAGAGGTCCTTTACAATGTATTCTATGGAAAGGTCCATTCTATGGTCGTTCCAATATTTTTCTAACACATCCTCAACCTGCTTAATTTTTATGATTTCCTCAAAGTTGAGAACATTATTACTTAGCATCTCATACGGAGCATGGTCCATGTATACATAGCCATATTTTTTTGCATCTAATCTTAGTCCAGTTCCTCTTAAAAGCTTCAGAAAGCCTAGTTGAAGCTCCTCTGGACGTAAAGTGAAAACGTCATTAAATGTATTTCTGAATGAATCATAATTTTCCTCAGGTAATCCAGCAATTAGGTCTAAGTGCTGGTCAATCTTACCTCCCTGTTTCACCATCGTTACAGTTCTAGTTAGCTTTTCGAAGTTCTGCCTTCTTTTCACTAATTCATTTGTATGGTCATTCGTTGACTGTACTCCAATTTCAAACCGAAATAGTCCAGGAGGTGCTTCATTATTCAAAAACTCAATGACCTCCGGACGCATGATGTCACCAGTTATCTCAAACTGGAACACGGTCCCTGGAAGATGTTCATCGATTAAGAATTGGAACATCTCCATCGCATAGCTTCGGCTTATATTAAACGTACGGTCCACAAATTTAATAGTTTTGGCTCCATGTTCCATTAGGAAGCGAATGTCATTCTTGATTTTTTCTCGATCGAAGTATCTTACACCCACTTCGATTGAAGATAAACAAAACTGGCAGCTAAATGGACAACCTCTACTCGTTTCGACATAAGTTACCCTTTTTGCCAATTGTGGGAGATCCTCCTCGAATCGAAAAGGAGAAGGAAGTTCCCTTAAATCTAATTTATTCCTTTGTGGATTTACTTTCAGTTTTCCGTTGTTATCTGTATATGCGATACCATGAACGCTTTCTAAAGATTGACCCTCATCCAAGGCAAACAATAATTGCTTGAAGGTTTCTTCTCCTTCCCCTAACGCAATTGCGTCAACTTCTGGTAATCGCTCCAACCATTCAGGAACGTCATACGTAACCTCTGGACCACCTAATATGATAAATAGTTCAGGGTTAATTTTTTTTAGCATTTTGACAACACGAATCGTCTCTTCAATATTCCAGATATAACAACTAAAGCCTATCACATCCGGTTTTCTACTATATAAATCAGAAACAATATTCATTTCAGGATCTTTAATTGTATATTCAGCAATTTCCACATCGAATTCTGGAGCAGCGAATGCTTTTAAATAGCGGATCGCTAGGTTTGTGTGGATATATTTTGCGTTTAGTGAACTGACAACCGTTTTCAAGACATAGGACTCCTTTGTGCATTTCAGGTATTAGACTTTCTACATTGTAACTAGTTCTTTTAAAAAGCACAACAATAGAGTAAAGGTGTTATCCGAAAAACTGTCAGTTCAGAAGTCAGTTTTTTGAGCTTGTTACATTGGTTGAGATGGTATCGTTTTTTTTATTCCTCTCAGCTTTAAAGAATTGTCTAAGCCGGTTTAACCTTAGTTCGATAATAGGTTGAAAGAAGGCAGTTATAAACTTAGACGATAGAACGAGTGTTAAACATAAGGAGATTCCAATTAACCACAATAGACTCCCTGGAGATTGGAATACGTCCTTAACTTCACTAACTCGGAAAGTTCTAATAAAGAAACCATGCAACAAGTAGACATATAATGTGTTACGCCCTAAGTGTGTGAAGAACAACTTGGTTGTCGGAACGAAAGATAGGAAGCTAATAATCATAATGAAACTAAGACCGAAAAGCATGAATCTATTTAATGCTCCACTAATCCCTAATGCACCTAATTCTTCATATGGTTTTGATCCTAATAACCATTTTTCGCTTAACTCTGGGTAAATGGCAAAAAACACTGTTACGATGGTAATAATCACAAGTGAAATGATTCTAGTTCTCCATTTCCATAAATGAGTAAAATGTTTTCTTTCTAAGAAATAGCCAACTACAAAGAATGGAAAGAAAACAAAAGTTCTCGATAAACTCAAATAATTGGATACCCAATCAACATACCCCACTAAGAGGGCAACGGTAATGGCGATGGAAATAGAAAGGTATGGTTTCCATCGGTGATAAAGAAACAAAAATCCATTCCAACACAATAGGCTTATTAAGAACCATAATGACCAGTGAGGATTTAAAGGGTCGACAAAAAAAGAACTCTTAGAATAAATAAAAAAATAGTATATCGAATATAAAATTTGAAAAATCACATAAGGAATCAATAATTTCTTACATAAGTTGAGCAAATATCCTTCTTTTTTAAATCCTTTTGAAAAATAACCAGCAATGAGGATAAAGGCTGGCATATGAAAAGTATAGATGACTTTATATACGGTTAATACAGACTCATAGTCCTGAATAAAACTTTGTATTAAATGCCCGAAAACGACTAAGAAAATGAGTAAGAACTTAGCGTTATCAAAATAGGAATCACGAGCTTTCATAAAAACGTTCCTCCTTCAGGTAACCACAGTTGTACATATCCAATTCCCTTTTTTTATAGGTACAAAGCATCCAATTTTATCCTATAACCTGAATCAAACTCATATAGTAAAAGGAATTTTCCAAGTCTTGTCGAAATAACTAGAAAAAGGGTACGTTTATTGAGTAAGGGGATGTGATTCCTTGAACGAAAAATTATCACTAGAGAACGAGAAAGAAATTCAACTATTAAAAGAGAAAATAAGAGATCTTGAAGAGAAGGTTTCTTTCACAAGCACGTTTTATGAACACTCACTGGATGCTGCCATTCTTCTTAACGATGATCTAAAAATTGTGGAAGTCAATCAGGCTGCCATTCATTTGTTTGAAGAAGAAGAAAACACGCTCAAAAAAAAGAGTTTTCTTGAATTTTTATCTCTGGTGCCCCGGGAAATATTTAACCACCAAAGATTTCAGCTTAAAACAAATGGTAGGCATGTAGATGAACTCTTACTGACTCTTGCAAATGGAGCCGTAAAGCATATTCAATACACTGCTATTGATGTTGTAAAGCCATACCATGATTTAATGATTATTCGTGATATTTCCTTTAATAAAGAAATGGAAAGAGAACGTGCCATATCTAGCCATATGTTTAGCGATGTCTTTAAAAGAGCTGTGGATGGGATCATGGTATTTAATAAGTCAGGGGTTATTGTCGATGTGAACCCCTCTTTTTGTAAAAGCTTGAACTCCAATAAGGAAAAGATTGTAGGTAAGAAGCTGGAGGAAATAGTACCAAAAGAATATCATTTTAAGTTGCATAAACAATGGAAGCTTTTGTTTGAAAAGGGCAATGCCAGAGGAGAAATACCCATTCATTTTGGTAATAAAAGATGCATATTTGAGTTTACGACAAGTTCTAATATTAACAATGGTTTATACATGTCTATAATGCGAGATGTGACAGACCAAAAAGAAATGGAAGTAAAACTTAAGAATAATGAACAACTATTTACGGATCTGTTCGAGAGAGCACTAGACGCGATTGTACTATGGGACCAGTCCTTCCGTATCGTTAAAGCAAATGAAGCCGCCACACGTATATTTGAGTGTTCGTATGAAGAGTTGCTCAAGAGAAAAATTGATGATTTTATTTTTAAAAAGGATGAGCATTATCACAACATTATCAAAACCCTTAATCAAAAGGGTGGGGTTCGTGATGAAACACTATTTTTAATGCCGAACGGCCAAATGAAACTACTTGAATTTACAGCCAAGATGCATTCAATTGAAGGTTATAATATGATGATCTTTCGGAATGTAAGTGAACGACGGCAGATGGAGCAAGAGCTGAGAGACAATGAACAAAAATTCCGTAAAATCTTTGAGGGTTCTTTAGATGGATTTATATTATGGACAGACCATTATACGGTTGTAGATATCAACCAAAATGGGACAAGAATCTTAGAACTTGATAAAAAAGATTGCGTTTGGAAGTCTTTTCATGAACTATTCAGTGATCAAATTAGTCAACATAGAGAAATCAGAAGGCACCTTCAGGTTTTAAATAAAAAAGGGCAGGACCATGGGAATCTACCAGTTACACTGAGGAATGGAAAGAGAAAACATATCGATTTTTCGACAAAGCTTAATATCGTAAAAGGGTTGAATTTAACGATATTTAGAGATATAACAGAGCGTTTAGAGATGGAAGATCAGCTTAGGAAATCAGATACACTTAATGTTGTAGGTGAACTTGCAGCTGGAATTGCTCATGAAATTAGAAACCCAATGACAGCATTGAAAGGGTTTATTCAACTATTGGAGAGTAGTGTGAAAGAAGACCACTCGATGTATTTTAAGGTTATTACCTCAGAGCTTCAGCGGATTGAATCAATAATTACCGAATTTCTTATTTTGGCTAAGCCACAAGCAGTACAGTATTTGAAGAAAGATATTAACCAGATTATGAGAGAAACATTAGAACTCCTTCATGCTCAAGCGATGATGCACAATGTTCAATTTGAATCTTATTTTGAAGAAGAGATTCCGAAAATCTATTGTGAGCCTAATCAGCTGAAACAGGTGTTTATTAACATAATTAAGAATGCAATAGAAGTGATGCCGAAAGGTGGAGTTATTTCCATTGGGATTCAACGGTACCTGAAGAATAAAATTCGTGTGTCTATCCGTGACGAGGGATGTGGAATTCCAAAAGAAAAAATAAAGAAACTGGGTGAGCCTTTTTATACAACGAAAGAAAGAGGTACAGGCCTGGGATTAATGGTAAGCTATAAAATAATGGAAGAGCATGCCGGTGCAGTTGAGGTTGAAAGTGAGGTTGGAAAGGGGACGGTATTTCATTTAATACTACCCATTTCGGAAGGAGACCTATATGGAGAAAATTAGCTATCAGAAAATTTCTAGTCCAATTGGAGACCTGTGGATTATCGGAAGTGATGAAGAATTATATACGATTTTATTTGATGAAGAGGAACTGAAAAGGGAGTGGATAGATGCTGTAGAAAAAGAAACTCCCGTCCTTAAGGAAACCGTTCGTCAATTACATGAATACTTTCAAGGCGAGAGGAGTCATTTTCAGGTTCCTCTTAAGTTGAAAGGGACTGCGTTTCAAAAGACTGTCTGGAATCAGTTACAAACAATCGAATACGGAAAAACTAAAAGTTATGGTGAAATTGCTGAGTTGATTGGTAATCCAAAAGCGGTAAGAGCTGTTGGCCAAGCAAACCGAGCAAATCCTGTACCCATTATCATCCCTTGTCATCGGGTGATTGGAAAAAATCAAAAGCTAGTAGGGTATGCAGGAAATCGGATCGAATTAAAAGAAACATTGTTAAAACTAGAGTCTACTATTTAGTAGGCTTTTTTTATTTCAGAATCATTACTTGATAGTTGTAAACAGATGTCGAATCTCCCTTAAGTTGACAGCATTTTTTGTTGAAAAATGACGAATCCTTATAATCTATGTCTAGTTTTGCGAATCTATTTACATATTTAGAATAATTTGTAATAATTCATAAGTACCCAATATTACATGAAAAATGAATGAAAATTCATAGAGGAAGAAAGTGAAAGGAGGTTAAGTTGGTTGAATGCTTTACAGGAAAACCAATCGACCTCAGAAGAATTGATGGTTTCTTTAATTAAAGAAAAAAGAGAACAAATGATTCAATCAGCAAACAAGTACGGTTTTACCAATGAACAGACCGTCCGATATAGTCAGGAATTGGACGAGTTAATAAATGTATATAATTCCAACCATACTCCAACACCCGCTACGGAAGTTCGTATTGTCTATAACCACATGATCATGGTCTTTCAAAAGATGTTTGCTACAATCTAATCAATTTCCCATTGAAAAAGCCCTCCTCCTTAATAAGGAAGAGGGCTCTATTTTTGTTATGATCTAAGGTTGAGAATGCTTTAAAGAGGATAGAAGCTGATTTTCTGGTTTTTTCACAGAATGAACTTGTCCATCTCTGATTTCTCCATGTTCTGTCAATTCAACATGTGTGGAGTAAGGAATAACCACAGACAGTAACACTCCTAGTGCTAATAAAATGGATAGAAAACTAGTTTTTCTTTTCATCATGCAAAATTCCTCCTTAGGATTTGGACTGTTTTGCTAGAAATGCTTTATTAAAAAAATGACTAGCTTCTTCAAAGTATTGGTTCTTGTAAAGAAGTTGTGCGTATTCTAGTGAGTAGTCGTAAGTATAACCGCTGAACCCATTGGAAGAGAAGAAATCTAAGACTTTATTCATTTCATCTTTCGTCCGGGTTACTAAAGAATTAGCAGGTGCATCGAGTAATTCTAATACTTTAAGGTGATGGAAGTATTCCTCGTTTCGGATGTCTTGGCAAACTTGCTTTCCTTTAACAATGTTTAAGTAGGCAAGCTTTTTATCGCCTATCTTAAAAAATTCTTTGGCAAGAAGGAAGCACACTTTGTGTAACCTGAATTTTTTATAGGCTACTTCAGTTAGATATTTGATGGCTGTATTAGAATCATTCTTCTCAGAATAGAGGAAGCCTAGATTATACATTAAATACACCTGGAGATCTTTATCTCCAATCTCTTTAGCAACCTCATAGCTGTTTTTAAAATGTTCCTCAGCAAGGTTATATTTTTCAAGCCCTAAATAACTGAGACCTAAAACATTATGACAATCTGCGATTCTACTTTTGTACAAAGGATATTTTTGATAGATAGAAATAGCTTTGAAAATATAATCATTGGTGAGTAAGAATTGTCTCATGTGGTAATAGACACTGGCAACTTTATAGTAGAATTCTGCTCTCTCTATTTCATCTGGAAGATTATCTAAAGATTTCTCCGCGTTACTATATAGTGTAAGTGCTTCTTGGTAATTGCGAAGTTTATATTGGTGCATTCCCTTAAAGTAGTAATAATAGTATAATAATAGTTCATTCATTTCCTCAAATTGAGGATCTAGTGTCTGGAGTTTTTCATCTGTATCTTCAAAATTACTATAAAGTAAACTATGACGATAATCTATTAACGAATAGTAGAGGAGTACATCCTGGTTTTTCTCCATGTCAGTCAACAAATATTCAACTTCTTCTTTTAGTTGTTCACTTCTGGTAATATCCCCGTTTTTTATAGACTCGTACCAGAGTGTAAGGGTATTTGCAACCTCATGAGCTGCAACAAGTACCTTCACTAAAAAACACCTCATCCCCATTTATCACATACAATTTTTGTAATTCTTTTCTTTATTGTAAATGAAAGGAAATAAAATAATCAACCAATAAAGACAAATTTTTACAAGATTTTGAAAAAAGTGTCCCATTTTGTAAGGGAAAGTATCATTACAGTGCTGATAGATTTGATAAAACATATGAAATGCAAAAGAAAAGCCCTCTAACCTAGAGGGCTTTAAAATGCCTATTAAAATAGATCGATTAAGAAAATCATAAAAAGTATACCTACAATAAAGGAATAGGTAGAGGTTCTTTCGTGACCATCTCCATGGCTTTCGGGGATGAGTTCTTTATACACGATAAAGAGCATGGCTCCAGCAGCAAAAGCTAGGCCATAAGGAACTAAGAATTCTACATACGAAGTTAAATAATATCCTAGTAGCGATGTAACAATTTCAATGGCTCCCGTTAAAGTGGCAATAACAAAGGCTTTCCACTTTTTAATTTTTTGTGTGATTAAGAACAAAGCCACAAGCAAGCCTTCCGGGGCATTTTGAAATCCAATAGCTAATGCAATTAAATTACCGGTTCCTTCAGTATCAGATGCATAGCTTACACCTACTGATAAACCTTCCGGAATATTATGCAGTGTTATAGCCGCAATAATCAGCATGGCTTTTTCGTCAAACTGAATACCAGATTTAGAGTGTTCCAGGTCAATGTGTGGTATGTTCTTTTCGAGAACCGTAAGCGTCATTACCCCTAGTAAGACACCAACTGCCATCGGAATTATACTCCCGCTGGCTGCCAACGATTCAGGAATTAGACCAAGCATGGAAGCTGCCATCATAACCCCAGCAGTAAAGGCAAGCAGGGTGTCTCTAAATTTATGGGTTAGGGAGTTTTGTAAAAAAAGTACTAACAGTGCACCAACCCCAGTCGAAAGAGCAGAAAGTACACTACCCACTAAAACTTCACTCATAAGCAATCTCCTTCAATGGTTCTTTGTAGTGATAATGAAAATTTTATGCGTAATTTCGTTCATAATGAACTAGAAACTTACCTTTTAACAATCTATTCTTATAGTATTTCAATAAGTGCCTAGAAGTGAATGAAAATTTACGTATTAAACATTCTTTGGTAAAAGCAAAGCTAGCATCCCTAAAATAGGAAGAAAAGAAATGGTCATCATCATCATTTCTATACCAACAAGGTCGGCGAAGTTCCCAAGTGCGACTGAGCCAATAGCTCCTAACCCAAAAGCTAAACCAACTGTTAGGCCGGACATCATTCCAATTTTTCCTGGAACTAATTCTTGTGCATATACCACTGTAACAGAAAAGCTTGTCATCATAATAAACCCAATTAAAGTCAATAAAATAAAGGCCCAAATAGGATTAGTGTGCGGCAATATAATGGCTAAAGGAATGGTAGCGATTAATGATGTTGAGATCACCGTTTTTTTACCAAAGCGGTCAGCTAATGGACCTCCAAAAAATGTTCCAACCGCGCCCATAGCAAGAAAAGTAAATAGAAAAATCTGTGATTTTTCAATCGTAAAGCCATACACTTCAATTGAGTAGAATGTGTAATAATGACTTATAGCTGAAAGATACCACGTTCTTGCAAAAATTAGAATTAAGATAGTGATCAATGCCCAAATAACACTTTTCATGATCTTCGTTTGACCATCAGTAGCCTTCTTCTTAATATTCTTTTTTTGAACGAGTTTTAAATGGTTTGCATACCATCTTGATACAAATATTAAACATAAAACGGCTGCTAGTGCTACAAGCGCAAAAATAGAAGCTCCTTTTTGACCAAGAGGAACGAGAATAAAAGCTGTAATCAACGGGGCAAGTGCCTGACCCGTATTACCTCCAACTTGGTAAATGGATTGAGCTAAACCTCGTTTGTTCCCCGCAGCCATATAAGCAACTCGTGATCCTTCTGGGTGAAAGACCGCTGACCCTAAACCAAGTAAAGTAACTGAAACAATAATTCCTATATAAGTTGGAATAAAGGCTAGGCCAATCAGTCCAATAAACGAAAGTGTTAAGCCTAATGGAAGGATATATGGCATAGGTTTTTTGTCAGAGACTAGTCCTACGACAGGCTGCATAACAGATGAAACCATATTTAGTGAGAATCCAATGAAACCAATCTGGGTATAGGTTAGGTTCATTTCCAGTTCTAATATTGGGAACATGGCTACCACCACAGCCTGAATGGAGTCATTGAATAGATGACAAAGAGAAATTAAAAATAGAATTCGATAAACAGGATTTTGGTTGCTATTTGGTTTTGTTTGATGTTGCCTCTTTTGAATGGCGAGACTTGACATGATGTACACCTTCTTATTTGTAGTGGTAAATGACATAACCAAGTTAAATGTTAGGTAATTCAATGATCACCTTTGTACCTTTGTTTTTTTGACTATGGATGGAGATTTGTCCACCAAAGGACTGGATAATTCTTTTACATACCACTAACCCAAGGCCAGTTCCGTCGGTTTTGGAAGTATAAAACGGCTGAAAGATATGAGTAAGCTCTTCAGGAGACATCCCTACTCCCGTATCCGTAATCGTTAAGGCCACCTTATTTTGTTTTAGTTGTACGTCTATAGCTAATGTGCCTTCATCCTCCATGGATTCAAATGCATTTTTCGTAATGTTTAAGATAACTTGTTTTAACTGATCTTTTGCAGATGAAATCAATAATGGCCGATCAGGATATGAACAGGAAAGAACTACGTTATATAAATTTGCTTCTGATTGTATTAAAGGTTTAATCTCATCAAGAATGTTTCTTAGATCAAGAGTTTCTGTTTTAAGAACAGTTGGTTTCCCAAGAATTAAAAACTCACTTACAATCTGGTTAATTCTCTCCACTTCTTTATCGATCACTTTAAAATACAGCTGATCATCTTCTGACTTATACTTCTCACTAAGTAACTGGATGAGTCCTTTAATCCCTGTTAATGGATTTCGAATTTCATGTGCAGTTGAAGCGGCTAATGTTCCAACTAACTCGAGTTTTTGTGCTTCATTTTGCGATTTTTCATGGGCTGCTCTTCTAACTAACATAATATATTGAGCAATGATGTAACACACATTTGATAGAAAGAAAGTAATCAAGCCTATCACTATAAATCCACCCAAGTATGGGGAAAGATTTGTATCCTCTTTTAGTATAAGAATACTCCAAGGGAGCATTTCTAACGGAGTTTCGGACCATTCTAACTGTTGAGTCTTAAAATTTTCAGGAAGATTCATTCCAAAAACAGGGTCACCGTTAATATTATTTACGAGTATTGTTTGGTCTGGAGTTAAAATATTCATCACATTTACTAAATAATCCACCCTTATGTGAGCCATTACGATTCCAACTGTATTAGAGTGACTATCTAATATAGGCGCAACAATAGGGAGAATATTAAGTTCGTTACTCAGTGTTACTTGGTTATCGGATACAATCGTATTTTGAGTCAGCAGTACGGATTGGATGTAGTCTTTGTTAATAAGGTTGGCACCTACAAATGTTTTGTCTGTTCCATAAAGAAGAATCCCCTTGCTATCCAAAACATAAAGACCACCATATCGCGGATCTGCGTTTTTTGTTTTTTCTAATAATCTCTCAATATTATCTAGATGGAGAGGGTGGTTATCTAAAAGCTCCTCAAGAGAGAGTGCTAGTATTTCAATACTGGTAGTTGATTCCATCATCAACTGCTCAAATTGTTGTTTATGTATTGAAGCAACCCACCTAAGATGGTCATTTTCTTCTTCTTCGATAGAGTCAATTCTTTGGTCTATCCCTAATGTTGTCAATATTATGGTAGGGATGATGACAATTATGACATAAAGGAACACTTTCATATTTTTTATCTTCATATAAGTCTCCTACATTACCTAAGTATCAAAACACATTATATCAAATGAACCATTTGTATAGTGTGGAATGTTATTG
This sequence comes from Bacillus carboniphilus, assembly GCF_039522365.1. GTDB lineage: Bacteria > Bacillota > Bacilli > Bacillales > JC228 > Bacillus_BF > Bacillus_BF carboniphilus. Next base: position 97,541 of record NZ_BAAADJ010000014.1, read on the forward strand.
AAAATAAATATAATAAAGTATTGAGTTGTCACCTTTTCTAAATCAAATGTAAAGAGAATGAAAAAACATTGTAAAAAACGAAAAAAATGTGGAAAAATGTCTATTGTTGGTTCATAATAATAATTGTTGTAAAAAAATCAAAAGATTTTGGGGAGGATTTAGGAATGAAGAAAATCTTCGGTCTTATGCTTGTGTTAGTCCTATCATTAGTACTAGCAGCTTGTGGAACATCTGATGATGAAGGGAACGGAAATGCAGAAGGCGGATCCGATAAACCTGAAAAAATCGTAATGGGATTTGTTCCATCACAAGATTCTGGTGAAATTGCAAATACTGTAAAACCTCTTGAAGAAAAACTATCTGAAGAACTTGGCATTGAAGTTGAAGGTCGTGTAATGACGAACTACAACGCTTTAATCGAAGCAATGGGTTCTAACGAGGTTCAAGTAGGATTTATTCCTGCTTTCGGTTACGTTTTAGCAAACCAAACGTACGATGTTGAAGTAATTCTTAAGTCTGTTCGTTACGGAAGCGGTACTTACAAAGCACAATACGTTGTGCGTGCTGATTCTGGAATTGAGTCTTTAGCTGATCTAGAAGGAAAAGTATGGGCATACGCTGACCCAACATCAACTTCTGGTTACCTTTTCCCTGCGTCACAAATTATCAACGAGTTTGACCTAGATGGTACGACTGCACTTGAGCAAGATTTCTTCTCTGGTACTGTGCAAGCTGGTGGACACGATACTGCTGCCATCGCTGTATACGAGGGTGATGCTGATGTTGCAACAACTTTTGATGATGTTCGTACTGAGTTAGAAGAAGAATATCCAGATGTAATGGAAAAACTTAAAGTTATTGGTTACACAGATGATATTCCAAATGACACTATTTCTGTAACTTCTGAACTAGATGATGAATTAGTTCAACAAATTAAAGAAATCTTCCTTTCATTTAATGAAGATGAAGAAATGTTAACTGTTATGGATGAAGTATACAACTGGACTGGAATCACTGAAGCTTCACATGAAGAGTACAAAGTGGTTGAAGAAACTTACAACCAATTTAAAGATTCCATTTCTTTCTAATAGAAATATTTAATTGAGTAAAATATGATTGTCATGAGGGGAGATGCCTAGTCTCCCCTCTTTTATGGAATTTAGATTGCAAGCTTTGGAGGGGTTTTCAACCGTGATTGAATTTAAAGATGTATCTCTTGTTTACCCAAACGGTACAGAGGGTTTAAAAAAGATTAACGTTAACATTAAAGATGGCGAGTTTGTTGTTATTGTGGGTTTATCCGGAGCTGGTAAATCAACTTTCATTCGTAGTATCAATCGTCTTGTTACACCAACAAGTGGAGAGCTTTTAGTAGATGAAACGGATATCTTAAAAGTTAAAGGTAGTAATTTAAGAAAGTTACGTACTAAAATCGGTATGATCTTCCAAAATTATAACTTAGTTAAACGTTCAAGTGTGTTAAAAAATGTGTTAGCAGGTAGACTAGGTTACACAGGTACTTTGAGAAGTATCTTAAACCTATTTAAAAAAGAAGACGTCGCGTTAGCTTATGCAAATCTTAAGCGCGTTAATATAGAAGAAAAGTTATATAGTCGTGCAGATGAATTAAGTGGAGGACAGCAACAACGTGTAAGTATTGCTCGTGTATTAACTCAAAAGCCTAAGTATATCTTAGCGGACGAGCCTGTTGCATCTCTTGACCCACCTACATCTCATCAAGTTATGACTTACTTAAGAAAAATTAATAAAGAAGATAATATCACAACCATCGTCAATCTTCACCATGTAGATATGGCATTACAGTATGCCGATCGTATTATCGGTATGAGAGCTGGTGAAATTGTATTTGATGGTCCAGCTTCAGATGTTACAGAGGAAACGTTCGAACAAATATACGGAAGAAAAATCCAAGAGGAAGATTTGCTTGGGGGTGCCAACGAGTGAACCTAGAAAAGAAGGGACCCTCAAAAGCAAAAGTACCTAGTCTTGTACCTGCGAAGAAAAAAGCACAAATAACTGCGATTTTTGCTGTGGTTCTAGGTTTTTACTTTTGGAGTGCTTATAAAACTGAATCTACAATCCCTGAACTAGTCAGTGGCATACCAGACATGCAACGTGTTATTGGTTTTTTCTTCCCACCAAACTGGGCTGTAGTTTCTAAGATTTGGGCATCATTAGCAGAGACCATTCAAATGGCTGTTATTGCTACTTCGATTGCAGCTATTTTAACTATTCCACTTTGTCTATTAGCAGCTAGCAATATCACTACGAACAAATTTGTTTATACATTTGTTCGTTCAATATTGAATATACTTCGTACAATTCCAGATATCGTACTTGCTGTCGTATTTGTTGGTCTATTTGGAATTGGAGTACTACCTGGTATCTTAGCTTTAATCATTTTCTCATTAGGAATTCTAGCTAAATTAATCAGTGAAACGATTGAATCTATTGATATGAATCCACTTGAAGCTATGAAAGCATCTGGTGCAGGCTCTATACAAACAATTGGATTTGCCGTTGTTCCTCAAGTACTACCACAGTTTATTTCATTTACACTGTATGTCTTTGAAATTAACATTCGTGCTTCAGTTGTTTTAGGACTAGTAGGAGCTGGTGGTATCGGAACAATTTTAAATAGTTTATTAAACTTTAGAAACTTTGAAGCAGCAATGGCTGTTATTATTGTGATCTTCGTTGTAGTTGTTGTTATTGAGTATATTAGTAAGAAGTTAAGGGAGGCATTGATCTAATGGAATTAACATTACCTCCTAAAAAGAAGAAATCACCTGTAAAGGTAGCTAAAATTGTATTAGGAATACTAGCGGTTGTCTTAATTTATGTATGGACATTTTTAGGAATTAACATTGATTGGGGTAGAGCCTTTGAAAGAATGGCTAGTAACTTCCACCGAGTAATTCCGAGACTGTTTAGCCCAGAATTCGCTGATTTCCCACTTGTATGGGAAGCGATGGTCGAAACACTTTACATTGCCTTTGTTGGTTCACTTATGGCTGCAATTTTAGCTGTTCCACTAGGCTTCTTAGCAGCTCAAAATATGGTAAAAAACGTAGTTGTAGCAACGATTGGAAAATGGATTTTAAGTGCTGTTCGTGCTTTCCCTGACATTATCTTGGCGATTATTTTCGTTGCTGCCGTTGGTCCAAATCCTTTTGCAGGGGTACTTGCAATTGCTATTGGTTCAACAGGTATGTTAGGAAAAATGTACTCTGAAGTACTGGAGTCTATCGATATGCAAGTCGTGGAGGCAATGGAAGCAAATGGGGCAAACAAGCTTCAAATTATGTTCCATGGCATTATTCCACAAATTATCCCAGAATTCTTATCTTATGCAATCTATCGTTTTGAAGTCGATGTACGTGCTTCCACAATCTTAGGGATCGTGGGTGCAGGTGGTATCGGTACGATGATTACGTTTGCTAACATGAACCGTGACTGGGAGCAAATGGGTATGATTATCCTTGTTATTATCGTGGTTGTTACGGTTATTGACTTCTTATCAGCTGCAATTAGAAAAAGAATCGTATAAGAAACAAACAAGCCAAAGCTCTTGCTTTGGCTGTTTATCTTTTTGGATAAGTTAATGTTGTAATTACAATGTAAATGAACAAGCAAATAGTTGGGAAGAAAGGAGAGTCTATATGTCAGAAAAAAATTATATCTCTTTAACTATACTTGAAACTAGTGACGTACATGGTAATATCTTTCCTATTACATATGGTACAAATGAGGAAGCCAACTTGGGCCTAGCGAAAGTTGCTACTATTGTAAAAAAAGAGAAGCAATCTACCCCGTATACTCTAGTTATTGATAATGGGGATTTAATTCAGGGAACCCCTTTAACCTATCACTTTGTAAAGTTTGGAGAACAAAAACTAAATCCAATGATTCAAGTGCTAAATGAGCTTCAATATGATGCTGGTGTAATTGGTAACCATGAATTTAACTATGGTATGAAGGTTTTAAATCAAGCAGTAAGCGAATCAAGATTTCCCTGGATTTCCTGTAATATTTTACACAAATCAACTAAAGAACCTTTCTTTGGTAAGCCATATTTAATGAAAGAGTTTGAAGATGGTCCTAAAGTTGCCGTTCTTGGTGTTACAACTCATTACATTCCAAACTGGGAAAATCCTAACCACATTAAAGATTTATATTTTGAAGATGCCTTTCAAGCGACAAAAAAGTGGGTTGAATATATTCGTGAAGTAGAACAGCCAGATTTATTAGTTGTTTCGTACCATGGAGGCTTCGAAAAAGACCTTGAAACAGGTGAACCCACTGAACCATTAACAGGAGAAAATCAGGCTTATGAAATTTGTTCGAAAATTCAAGGGATCGATGTACTATTAACGGGTCATCAACACAGAAAAATTGCTGTGGATTCCCTTAATGGTGTTACAGTAGTTCAACCTTCTTTTAACGGACAAGGTGTTGGAAAAGTACAAATTGATTTCATGAAGAATACACATTCCTGGGAAATAATGAAGAAACGTTCAGAAGTGATTCAACTCGATGGTATTGAGACGGAATCACATATTGTTGAGTTAACTTACTCCTACGAAGAAGAAACTCAAAAGTGGTTAGATCAGCCAATTGGTCACATTGAAGGGGATATGGAAATCCATGACCCGATGAGAGTACGTGTCGAGAAACATCCACTAATAGAGTTTATTAACAAAGTTCAAATGGAGGCAACAGGTGCCAAAATCTCAAATACAGCACTCTTTAATAATACCTCTAAGGGATTTACAAGTGTTGTGACAATGAGGGACCTTGTATCAAATTACGTGTACCCTAATACATTAACAGTCATAGAGATATCTGGAGCAGATATGAAGGCTGCCTTAGAACAATCGGCATCCTATTTCCAATTAAATAGTGATGGCACAATTGGAGTGAATCCAAGCTTTAGTGAACCTAAGCCTCAGCATTATAACTATGATATGTGGGATGGGGTAGAGTATACAATTGATGTTTCCCAATCGATTGGGGAGCGTATTACTAAACTCGAAATGAATGGACAACCCATTCAACCACACGAAAAATATGAAGTAGTTATGAATAACTATCGCGCAGGCGGTGGTGGAGAGTATACAATGTTTAAAGACAAGCCAATCACTAAGGAAATTCAAACGGACATGACCGAATTATTAGCCAACTATTTTATGAAGCATAAAACAGTAAAGGCCGAAATTCACCGAAACTGGGAAGTCATTGGTGGAGAGTATAAAGAAAAATAATTTGTAATCGAGTGGTTTAGCCACTCGATTTTACTTTATAAAAATAAAATTAAAATTAAAACTATACATAAAATAGATTTGCAGGAAAATGAAAAGTTATATAGAAATAATAAAGAGAATGAAAATACATAAAAGGGAGAATAAAGATATGCAGTTTCAAGATTATGAATATAAAAGAATTGATGTTGATTCTTTTAAAAATGAATTTCATCAAGCATTAGAACAATTTAAAAACTCAAGCTCATTAGAACAAGTGGATTTAGCTTTAAAGGAAATTATCCGGCTTCGCAATTATGCGGAAACCATGGCAAATCTTTGCTATATTCGTCATTCTATCAATACCGAAGATGAATTTTACAAGGCAGAGCAAGACTTTATGGATGAAGCAGGTCCAGAACTACAAGGGTTGCAGTCTAGCTTTTACGAAGTATTAGTTGCCTCCCCATTCCGTGCTCAGTTAGAAGAAAAATGGGGTAAACAATTGTTTGCATTAGCTGAGCTTCAATTGAAAACATTTAAGCCTGAGATCATTCCTTTGCTTCAGAAAGAAAACAAACTTTCGACAGAATACACGAAGTTGCTCGCTTCTGCAAAGATTGATTTCGAAGGTGAGGAAAGAACATTAGCACAATTAGGACCTTTTATGGAATCAAAAGATCGTGATATGAGAATCAAAGCTTCTAATGCTAGATTTGGATTCATGGCGGAAAATAAGGATAAATTAGATCAAATCTATGATGACCTAGTAAAGGTTCGAACTGAGATTGCTAAAGAACTAGGGTTTAAAAACTTTGTTGAACTGGGTTATGCTAGAATGCAGCGTGTTGGTTACGATGCTGAAATGGTTGCTAACTTTAGAAAACAAGTGGAAACGCATATTGTTCCCCTTTCCACAAAGTTAATTGAAAGACAAAGTAAGCGCATTGGCATCGAAGAAATGAAATATTATGATGAGAACCTACAATTCACAACTGGAAACGCAACACCAAAGGGTGATCCGGAATGGATTATTGAAAATGGTAAGAAGATGTATGCAGAGCTTTCTAAGGAAACAGATGAATTCTTCCAGTTTATGATAGACCATAATTTAATGGATCTAGTAGCTAAAAAAGGGAAAGCTGGCGGAGGATACTGTACATATATTGCCGACTATCAATCTCCTTACATTTTCTCAAACTTTAACGGAACCAGCGGTGATATAGACGTATTAACACATGAAGCAGGACATGCGTTCCAAGTATACTCTAGTAGACAATATGAAGTTCCAGAATATCAATTCCCAACACATGAGGCATGTGAAATCCACTCTATGTCTATGGAGTTCTTTACTTGGCCATGGATGGAATTATTCTTTAAAGAAGAAACAGAAAAATATAAGTTCTCTCACCTAAGCTCAGGGCTACAATTCTTACCTTATGGGGTAGCTGTAGACGAATTCCAACATTGGGTATATGAAAATCCTGAGGCAACCCCAGCAGAAAGAAATCAAGCTTGGAGAAACTTAGAGAAGAAATACTTACCCCACAGAGATTATGATGGAAATGAATACTTAGAAAGTGGAGCTTTCTGGCAAAGACAAGGTCACATTTATGGTTCTCCATTCTACTATATTGACTATACCTTGGCACAAATCTGTGCTTTCCAATATTGGGTGAAAGCGCAAAATAACCAAGAAGAAGCATGGGAAAGCTACGTGAAACTATGTAAACAAGGTGGTAGCAAATCCTTTATAGAGCTTGTTAAAGACGCTGGGTTAATATCTCCATTTGAAGACGGATGTGTTGAATCCGTTGTAGATGAGATTAACAGCTGGTTAGAGTCTGTTGATGATACGAAGCTGTAATTTTAGTAAGTAAAACTCATATGAACGGTGTTTTTCGAAGATTGTTCGAAAAACACTGTTTTTTTTTGTGTGAAATGGGAGAAGACAGTAAGAAGATGAGGTGGAGAGTACCGGTTATGCGGGGATAACTCGAAATTAGGATGGAATTCCTGTCTAATGTGCGAAAATATTAAAAAATGTGCGAAATTCGAAAAAAACGTGCGAATTTTTAAGAAAATGTGCGAAATGAGACTCCAGATGTGCGAATAAAAAAATTAAAGCAAGCAGCCACAAAAAAATAAAGGGAAGTGGAAATCCACTTCCCTTATCTTAGAGACATAATATTTACCTTGCTTCAACTATCAATTTGTCATCTTGTGCATCAATTACAATTGTTTCAATCTTAGAGCCTTCAAGCAATAAATCTGCGATTGGGTCTTCAACCTTTTCTTGAATCATTCTTCTAAGTGGCCTTGCTCCAAATTGAGGGTGATAGCCTAGTTTAGCCAGCATTTTTTTAGCCTCTTCGGACACTTGTACATTTATTTTTTGTTCTAGTTTCAGAGTATCCTCCAGCTCCTTTAGAAGGATATCTACTATTTGAACCAATTCTGTTTCCTTTAGCTTATTAAATTGAATGATATTATCAAAACGGTTTAAGAACTCCGGTTTGAAGTAACTACCAAGGCTTTCAAGGATATTCGATTCTTCCTCCACAGTTGTTTGGTTAAAGCCAAGGGTGGAGGACTTAATATCGGTCACACCAGCATTTGAAGTCATGATTAGCACCGTATCTTTAAAGCTAACCGTACGTCCTTGGCTATCCGTAAGTCTACCGTCTTCTAGTATTTGAAGAAAGAGATGTTGCACTTCTGGATGTGCTTTCTCAACCTCGTCTAAAAGAATAATACTATACGGGTTTCGACGTACTTTTTCTGTTAGTTGCCCTGCATCTTCATGGCCAACATAACCTGGAGGTGAACCAATAATCTTAGAAACACTATGTTTCTCCATATATTCACTCATATCAAGACGAATGAGAGCATCTTTCGTACCAAACAATTCAAGAGCTAAGGTTTTGGCAAGTTCAGTTTTACCTACTCCTGTTGGTCCGACAAATAAGAATGAACCAATGGGTCTGGTTTTCGGTTTTAATCCGGCCCGACTCCTGCGGACAGCTTTCGCAACCTTTTGAATGGCCTCATCTTGTCCAATTACTTTTTCTTTCATTGTCCGCTCAAGGTTTTGTAGTTTAAAGTTTTCATTACTCTCAAGCTTTCCTACTGGTATACCTGTCTTTTTTTCAATCAAGTGTTGGATTACTTCAACACTTACTACAGGTTTTTCTTCAGTGTCATTTGCATTCTTAAGTTGTTTTAATAACTCATCTTCTTGATCCCTTAGCTTTGCAGCTTCTTCATAATGCTCTAATTTCAGAGCTTCTTCTTTTTTCTTTTGTAGTGTTAATAGCTGTTTCTTTATTTCAGTTACGGAACCTTTGTTGACATCTAATTGTACTTTGGATCCAGCTTGGTCTAAAAGGTCAATCGCTTTATCAGGTAGGAATCGATCCTGAATGTATCTGTGTGAAAGCTGTACACAGGCCTCAATCGCATCATCCGTATAAGAGACCTTATGATAATCTTCATACCTAGATTTTAGCCCGAGAAGGATTTCTTTTGTTGCCGCAATGGTTGGTTCCTTTACCATAACAGGTTGGAATCTTCTTTCGAGTGCTGCATCTTTCTCGATATTTCTATATTCTTTTAACGTTGTAGCGCCAATCAATTGAAGATCACCGCGAGCAAGGGCTGGCTTTAAAATGTTTCCTGCATCCATTGAACCCTCTGCTGACCCTGCGCCTACGAGCAGGTGAATCTCGTCAATGAAAAGAATAATGTCAGTATTTTCTTGGACTTCTTCAATGAGTTGCTTCATTTTTTCTTCGAATTGTCCACGAATTCCAGTTCCTGCAACTAAGGAAGACACATCTAAAACATAAACCATTTTATTCAGCAACTTCTCTGGAACAGAACCTTCTTCGATTTTTAGTGCAAGTCCTTCAGCAATCGCTGTTTTACCTACGCCAGGTTCACCGATTAATACAGGGTTATTCTTATTTCTTCTATTCAAAATTTCAATGACTTGTTCCATTTCTTCATCTCGTCCAATGACAGGATCAATGCGACCTTCTTTTACTAGAGATGAAAGGTTCTTTGCGTGTTGATCTAAGAATGATTGTTTTTGTTGAGATGGTTGTTCTTTTTTCATATGAATCCAAGGGTTATTCGAATCCTTTTTGCCGAATAAATGGTTGTTTTCATTCTTTCCAGCATAGTTCATAACTCCTTGATAACACTCTTGGCAGAGGTGTGCTTGATTGACTTGATTATTTAATTGGTAACGAAGATGAATGGTAGCGTTACGTGTATGGCATTGTTGACAAAGCATCCTAACATCCTCCTTAAGTATAAAAAGTTTAGTTCGACTTTGACTATCTTTGACCTTATTATACTTTGACCATTTTTGACTTTCAAGTATTTAGTTTTACCATTCAGTCTAATCGTTTCCAGAATCATAATCTCTAATTTTTGTGGTAGCTTTGGACAAGGTCACATATACATGGTAAGGGAAGAAGGTGAGTAAATGTCGGGAAAATGGAACAAGTCCATACAATTGGCCGCTGTTTATGTAGGGACCATAGTAGGTGCAGGGTTTGCGACGGGTAAAGAAATTGTAGAGTTTTTTACACGGTTTGGGTTCATCGGTTTATTAGGGATGATCTTAGGTGGATACCTTTTTATTTCAATGGGAACCAAGCTAATGCTTGTAGCCATTGAAACCGGTAGTAAATCCTATCAAGAGCTAAATATCGTTTTATTTGGAAGGATATTTGGGACAGGTATTAACGTTTTGATGCTTTTTATTTTATTAGGTGTAAATGCTGTGATGCTATCTGGTGCAGGAGCTGTATTTGAAGAGCAATTGAATATTCCTAGGGAAATTGGGGTGTTTGGTACCATATTTCTAGCCATATTAGTACTAGCTGTTGGCACAAAGGGTTTATTTGCGGTAAATACGTTTGTTGTTCCAATGATGGTGGCTTTTAGTTTCTTGTTAATGTTTTTGTCGATGCGTCTCCCTGATTTCGTTGAACATGTCATGTGGATACCACCACAGGATGATGGTTGGAAGTCTGTGCTCTCTCCATTTACATATACGGCCTTAAACCTCTCGTTAGCCCAGGCAGTGTTAGTTCCTGTGGCTAGTGAAATTAACGATAAAGATATAGTGAAATGGGGAGGGAGATTAGGCGGTTTATTACTAACGCTTATTTTACTTTCTAGTCATTTCACCCTAGTTATGTTAGATCATGTCACGTTATATGAAATCCCGATGGCTATTATGATGAAGACATTGGCAGGTGGACTATTTTGGATTTTTATCATCATTATTTATGGTGAAATTTTCACTTCCGTTATTGGGAATACATTTGGATTAGAGCGACAAATCAAGCAATATCTTCCCATTAAAAGTACTTGGATTATTTCCATCATCTTTATTATCACTTATTTTATAAGTATAGTGGAGTATGGAACATTACTTTCTATACTATATCCAGTATTTGGGTATATAGGATTAGCTTTCTTAATTCTTTTATGGATGAGACCTTATGACCGAATAAGAAAACAATAAAAAAACAGAGGGAACCATACAGGTAACCTCTGTTTTCATTATTGAAGGGGATAAACCCAAAATAGTAGGATATCAAATACCAAGTGTGACACGATTAGTAGTGGCATGCTTTTTTTCCAGTAGTAAAGGAAGCTCCAAAACAATCCTGCTACAAATGCTGCGAAAACAAGAACCCACATATCCGAATATATATGAACCGAAGCATAAAGTGCACTGGAGGCAATCATACAATACCAAACCGAATATTGAGTACGTAGCTTGGCAAATACAAATCCTCGCCAAAAAATCTCCTCACCAGGGATTACAAATAAGATGAGGGCAATATACTGCCATATATTTTGTGGAGCATAGTTTTTATACAACTTAGTGACATCCTTTGTCATAGAAGGTTGTATAAGATCTATAATGTGATAGCCGACAAAGAAACAGGCATACAAAACAATACCTGAGACAACACCATATAATAGAAACTTTAATGCAGGTAACTCATCCTGAACGCGTCCATTTAATACGGCGACACTTATAAGGACAAGTGCACTTCCAGAAAACATATACCAAAATATATCTTTATCATCAAAGGCAAAATTTAATAATATATGCGCCCCTAATATAGCGAATAGTACAGAAAATAATTCCTTTCTCCCCGTTATCATATATAACTTCTCCTTTAATCCAAATCAAACTATGAATACTTCTATTTAAGTTTTGGTACTTTAATGGATGAAGACCCAATCCACTAATAATTTTTAGACAAACCCCATTGTACCATAAAAGTGGAAGAATTAGTTATGGGAGAGGAAGGTGAGAATACTGTGACATTTCAGAAGAATGAAAAGGAAAGAATGTGGAGAGTCAGAAAAGAATCACAGAACCCACATGGGAAAGTGAAATCATTTAAAGAATTAAAAAAGGATACGGAAAAATAGAGAAGAGCAGAAGGTTAACCTTCTGCTCTTCAATTATGATAGTTATATGGATTCTTTTAATACTTTATAGTTTTTATGATTAACCACGGTTTTTTGCTCCAGGTCAAGATCGCGGTAATTATCCATAAATGTTAAATCCACAATCACAGAATTCTCATTTACTTTTTCAACGACTCCTCTTAAGCCGTTGCGGAATTCAATGATATTCCCCACTTCAGCTCTTTTCAAACCTATCTCCCCTTTATATAATTCTTTATGTATATGGTTTGGGATAGACTCTTTATTTTGTCTCTCGAAAGAGTCTTATGAATATTTTGCATGATTTTGAATCATTCGTAAAGGTTTTTTTGGAAATTTTTCAAAAATTCACTCTGTTAATCTTTATTAATGATGGTGGAGGGAAGAAATTGTCTTCACTAAGAAAAAAATTTATAAATGGAGGATGAACATGGATAAACAACAAGCCCAACATCTGTTAGATGAACTAAAAAAAGGTATTTTAGAAGTTATTTCAGTAGAAAAGGAAGATTTCATGACATTCAGAGAAGTTTTAACGAAAAGAGAGGATTTTAAGCACTTTCGTGGAACTGCCCTTAGAGGTGGTGGATGTATGTATCAATATACTGACGAACCAAGGAGTTAGTGACTAACTTGGATACTTTACAATTTCAGAGATTAGGTTATTAAACTGTAAACTAACTGTAATATAATAAACAACAAATTATTATATAGCAGGAAAAAATGGACTCTCACCCCAGAGATTCCCTAGATTTTTACCGGTAAATTGGTTTCCATACTATTATTTGGCATAAAAGTCCCCATAATTTCCAAATGCGAATGGGAGATTTTAGCTGGTTAGCCATTTTTTATTTAATGCTTCTAATCTATTAAACTGGTAGCCTAGAATTGTACGAATTTTCTGGGAGGAGAAATACATCATGAAAAAATTAGTCATCACTGCTTTAATTAGCGCATCCCTTTTTGGACTTGGGACAAGCACTTCTGCTCAAGGAGCTGTTCATACAGTTAAGAGTGGAGATACTTTATTTAAGATTAGTCAGGCATATGGAGTTTCCTTACCATCTATTATTAGCTTAAACCAAAATCTTAACCCGAACTGGATTTACCCAGGACAAAAAATTCAGCTACCTTCTACATTAACAACAGAAGAAATCAACCTAATGGCCAAGTTAGTGCATGCTGAGGCAAAAGGTGAGCCTTACGCAGGAAAAGTAGCCGTAGCAACAGTTGTATTAAATAGAGTGGATCATAAGGACTTCCCGAACACTGTAAAGGGTGTAATCTATGAAAAATCAAACGGTTACTATGCTTTTTCTCCAGTTGCAAATGGACAAATCAATCAAGCTGCAGACGCTGAAAGCTATCGTGCTGTAAGAGAAGCCATTGCATTTAGAGGTCAAGGTAAAGGATCAGTATTTTTCTATAATCCAGCGAAAATTACGAATAAATGGATTCTATCAAGACAAACAACGATAACAATTGGAAATCATGTATTTGCTAAATAATAAATGTTCGAGCTCACATACTTTGATATGTGAGTTTTTTTTGTGTATTCGACTAGATTTCATACATGTTTTAAATGCAAGCGCTTAAAATAAAGAAAGGAGAAACTTTGGTGACTTTAATAGTTGACGTAAGGGGCAGAATCAGATAATTTAAGGAATGACTCTAGAAAACATAATTGTTTTCAGTGTCGTCTAACTAATGAAATTCGGAATGGAAACATTCCCATTTTTAATAAAAGGAGAATGATTATTATGGCAGAAAAAACTTTCACTATTACTTCTGATACAGGATTGCACGCAAGACCTGCAACTCTTTTAGTTCAAGCTGCGAGTCGCTTTGATTCAGAAATTCAGCTTGAGTATAAAGAAAAGAAAGTCAACTTAAAGTCAATTATGGGTGTTATGTCATTAGGAGTTGGTAAAGGAGCTTCTATTACAATTAGCGCAGATGGTAGCGATGCTGATGAAGCAATCAGTGCTCTTGAAGAAACTCTAAAAAAAGAGGGACTTGCTGAGTAATGTTAAACCTTCTAAAAGGGATCGCTGCTTCTAGTGGGATTGCGATTGGTAAAGCTTATAAATTAGTAGAACCAGACTTAGCCGTAACGAAAAGAACAATTGATAACACCCAAGATGAAACAGAACGCTTTGTTTCGGCTATTCAAAAATCCACTAGCGAACTAGAGGCTATTAAAAACAAAGCACATGAGGAGCTTGGCGCAGATAAAGCAGCCATCTTTGAAGCGCACCTTCTCGTTGTGAATGATCCAGAATTTATCGGTCCTATTAAACAAAAGATTGAGACTGAGAAAGTCAACGCTGAATATGCTGTTCATGAAACTGCGTCCATGTTCATCGAAATGTTTGAACAAATGGATAACGAATATATGCAGGAAAGAGCAGCTGACATTCGAGACGTGACAAAGAGAATCCAGGCTCATCTTCAGGGTGTAGAGTTGCCTACACCAAGCATGATTGCTGAAGAAGTGATTATTGTAGCAGAAGACTTAACACCTTCAGATACAGCTCAACTAAACAAGCAGTATGTAAAAGGATTTACCACAGATATTGGTGGAAGAACCTCACACTCAGCTATTATGGCAAGATCAATGGAAATTCCTGCTGTCGTTGGAACAAAAGAAGTTTCAGCACGCGTTGAAAATGGAACGATGATGATTGTCGATGGTTTAAATGGAGAGGTTTACATAGATCCAACTCCTGAAGTAATTGAAAAGTATAAAAAAGAACATGAAGCCTTTGAGAAACAAAAACAAGAATGGGCAAAGCTTGTTAATGAAAAGACGGTAACTGCTTGCGGACACCATGTTGAATTAGCAGCTAATATTGGTACTCCTGAAGACCTAAAAGGTGTTATTGCAAATGGTGCTGAGGGTATTGGTCTTTACAGAACCGAGTTCCTTTACATGGGTAGAGATTCCCTACCGACTGAAGAAGAACAGTTTGAAGCCTATAAAGCAGTTTTAGAGGGTATGGAAGGAAAGCCTGTAGTTGTTCGGACACTTGATATAGGTGGGGATAAGGAGTTACCATACCTAGACCTGCCTAAAGAATTAAATCCATTCCTTGGCTACCGGGCAATTAGACTATGTTTAGAGCAGCAAGATATCTTCCGACCACAATTAAGAGCGTTACTGAAAGCAAGCACATACGGTAACCTCAAAATTATGTTCCCGATGATTGCGACCATCGATGAATTTAGACAAGCAAAAGCCATCTTAGAAGAAGAAAAGAAAAACCTGACTGCTGAGGGAATCGATGTGTCTGATTCCATTGAACTCGGAATTATGGTTGAAATTCCGTCAACAGCTGTACTTGCTGATCAATTTGCGAAAGAAGTTGACTTCTTCAGTATCGGAACAAATGATCTAATTCAATACACAATGGCTGCTGACCGGATGAATGAACAAGTATCCTACTTGTATCAACCATACAATCCATCCATTCTACGATTAGTGAAAATGGTAATCGATGCTGCTCATGCAAATGGTAAGTGGGCAGGAATGTGTGGAGAAATGGCAGGAGATGAAAAAGCCATTCCAATCTTACTTGGACTAGGTCTAGATGAATTTTCAATGAGTGCTACTTCTGTCTTGAAAGCACGCTCCTTAATTCGCAGTTTGACAGTTGAGGATATGAAGAAACTTTCAGATAGGGTAATCAATATGGCATCTGTTGAGGATGTTTTAGAAGAAATTGAGCGCGTTATTAGTTTGTAATTAAATTGTAATGAGATTTATGTTTCGTTCTTAACAATTGGGGAATAGAATAGTAAACAACAAGCATAAGTAATTGCTGTTATTTTCTCATTCCCCCCTTTTTAGCCGGCTTAGTGCCGGCTTTTGTATTTTCTTGGGGTATAAGTGATTTATGTCCGGGTTTTGTAGATGTTGTCCTGAAAACTAGGTCATAAAATTGTTTTATGTCCGGGTTTTAGTGATAGGGTACTGAAAACTAGAACATAAAGTGATTTATGTGCAGGTTTTGGTGTTAGGAGAAGGAAAACTAGAACATAAAAGTAGTTTATGTCCAAGTTTTGATGTCGGGAGAAGGAAAACTAGAACATAAAAGTGGTTTATGTCCAAGTTTTGAGGTCGGGAGAAGGAAAACTAGAACATAAAAGTAGTTTATGTCCAAGTTCTGAGGTCAGGAGAAGGAAAACTAGAACATAAATTTGGTTTATGTCCAAGTTCTGAGGTCAGGAGAAGGAAAACTAGAACATAAAAGTAGTTTATGTCCAAGTTTTGGTATTAGGGTACTGAAAACTAGAACATAAAAGTGGTTTATGTCCAAGTTTTGGTGGTGAGACACTAAAAACCAAACAAAAGCCGGAACACTCTTGTCCCGGTTCAAAATAATCCCCTTTATTTAAAAGGATTTTTCCACTCCATCAATAACCCATAATTATGGGATTCCTCATCTTCCAGGTAGTTCTTTACGATATGTACGGGCATTCTTCCACAACGAAGTAGAAACGAAATAACAGGGTCAAAAAGTTCGCCTTTAACCACTTTTTCAACGTAATTTTCAATAGATAGATCATTAGCATATTTATGGAAATGAGGTAATCTTCCTCCACCTAAAAGTCGCTCGAGTTTTAACTCCACAACTGTTTCATACATAGCATGCATAAGCCACTTACCTAGTCCATACTTTCTGTAAGAAGGACGAACACAAATATCTACTACATATAGAGTGTTGCCATTTGGATTATGATTTTCTATATAACCATTTCCGGTTGCTTCTTCCCAAGTATGGTCGGGATGGTTGGGATCAAAATCAACAATCAGTCCCGTCATAGACCCAACAATTTTTCCATCAATCTCTACACACAAAGCGCCTTCAGGGAACAGTGAGATATGATTTTGTAATTGATCTTTATTCCACCAAAGGTCTGACGGAAATGGTGGTGGAAAAGCTTCTTGCTGAACATCAATCAATCCCTCAAAGTCTGTTTCATTATACTGGCGAATAGTTGCCTTTTGATTGGTGTTTCCATTCCAAACATAGATCTGTTTATGATAGGTCAACATGTACACCTCCAATATATTTCGTAAAAGGAAATATCGATAAAATATGGTAAACTAAGGCTATCAATAGATTTATTCTCTCATGAAAGAAAAATGGTTTCTAGAATTTAATCCAGGAAAGAGGAGAAAAAAATGAAAAGAATCGGATTTATTGGTCTTGGTGTAATGGGACAAAGTATGGCTAGTCACTTATTAGGGAAGTTTGGCCAACTTAATATTTATACACGAACAAATGAAAAAGCAAATTTATTGATTGAAAACGGAGCGGTTTGGTGTTCTTCACCTGCTAAAGTTACCCAAAATAGTGATGTCATAATAACGATGGTGGGTTATCCAACCGATGTTGAGTCCGTTTACTTTGGAGAAGATGGAATTTTAGCACACGCAAGTAATGGTTCTTTATTTATTGATATGACCACTTCAAAGCCAGAATTGGCAAGCAAAATTTACGAGGCAGCTAAAGTAGCAGGACATGACTCTCTTGATGCACCTGTTTCAGGAGGAGATGTAGGTGCTAAGCAAGGGACATTATCCATTATGGTAGGTGGTGACCAAGATACATATGAAAAAGCTCTTCCAATCCTAGAATGTATGGGGCAAAATATTGTGCATCAAGGGCCAGCTGGTGCAGGTCAACATACGAAAATGTGTAATCAAATTGCAATCGCTACAAATATGATTGGGGTCTGTGAAGCGTTAGTCTATGCTAAAAAAGCAGGCTTAGACGAAGAAACAGTATTAAAAAGTATCACAGGTGGGGCAGCAGGAAGCTGGTCATTGTCAAACTTGGCACCAAGAATGCTCGCAGGAAATTTTGAACCTGGATTTTATATGAAGCATTTTATTAAAGATATGGGGATTGCCATTGAAGAGGCAAAACGGATGGGGCTAACTCTTCCTGGGCTTACGCTAGCCGAAGAAATGTATCAATCACTGGCCGAAAAGGGACTAGGGGATAAAGGAACTCAAGCACTGTACCATTATTGGGGCGAATAGCTGCCAAATCTTTATAGGGATAGTGAAGCGATCCTTTCGCACAATAAGTGTAGGAGGGATCACGATGGCAAAACGAGATAAGAAAAATGACCCACAGCAAAAAAATAAAAAAGGGTTTGACTCTGAAGTAAGAGATACAGAATTCTCTAAGGAAATCGGGAGCGCAAGAGCTAACGAACTTCACAAAGAGAAGGCAAAAAAGCAACGAGCTGCAAAACGAAAAAATGGGAATTTATCATAAAAAAAGAGCGCTGAGTCATTCAGCGCTTTATTTTTATTTGCTTAAATATTTACGAATTCCATTTAGACCTTTTTCTAGTTGTTCCATCGAGCACGCATAAGACATTCGAAAGTATCCTTCACCTAAGTCAGAAAATGCATCACCCGGGACAACGGCAACCTTTTGCTGCTGAAGGAGATTTGTAGCAAATTGAAAGGATGGTTCACCATTTGGTATAGGAACGAGAAAATAGAACGCACCATCAGGCTGCACTACATTGAGCCCCATGGAAAGGAGCTCATTATGGCAGTAATCTCTTCTCTTTTTGTATTCATCCCTCATCGGCAGTGCATCATCTATTCCTTCAGTTAATGCCTCCAGTGCAGCCATTTGTGAGATGGAAGTTGCACAACTAACACCATATTGATGAACCTTTAAGATATGTTGGGTAGTGTCTTTAGGACCAAAGAGTAAACCAATTCTCCAACCTGTCATAGCATGAGATTTTGACAATCCATTGATGACAAGGGTTTGTTCTTTTATGAACTCTGCAATGGAAACATGCTTACGATCGTAGGTAAGTTCGCTATATATCTCATCAGCTAAGACCCAAATATTTTTTCCTTTTAACAGATTTGCAATATCTTGTAGTTCTTCTTCAGACAAGCTCACTCCTGTTGGGTTAGACGGGTAAGGAAGAATAATACATTTTGTTTTATCAGATAAATAAGTTTGAATGACTTCAGCGGTTAACTTAAACCCATTTTGCCTCACATCCGCATGTACAGGTTTTCCTCCGCTTAACGTAATAAGCGGCTCATATCCTGGGTAAACAGGACCAGGCAATATAACCTCGTCTCCTGGTTGCAAAATTGTCCTTAGGCTAATATCAATCGCTTCACTCGCACCCACCGTCACAATCACTTCATCGTCTTGATAGGCTAGATTATATTTTTTTTGTACATATGCACAGGCTGCTCTTCTAACATCCAATCGACCTGCATTATGTGTGTACGTTGTAATGTTGTTATGTATGGCTTGAATGGCAGCTTCTTTAACATGTTCTGGTGTAGGGAAATCTGGAACTCCAATTGTTAGGGAGATGACATCATCATATTCAGAAACTAAGTTAAAAAATTTGCGGATTCCTGATATTTGTAAGCTTGTAACTTGTTCATTTAAGAACGATTCCAAGGTGAACATCCTTCCATTTTATGTTGTTATCTCATTTTAACTGAATCGGATAAGAGTTGTCTAAGACTTAATTTTCTTTTTCATTATGGGCAAACATTATAGGGGGTGACTAGTTCCCGTTTTGTTCAGAACAGAGTCGAAACGGTCACTAATAGGCGTGACTAGTGCCCGTTTTGTTTAGAACAGAGTCGAAACGGTCACTATAGAACGACTAGTGCCCATTCCACCACGAACTGAGTTCAAACGATTACTACAGGCTTCCACTATTGTCCACTTCAGCTCTCATTCCAGTAAACCTCCAATAAACTAACCCCTGGTAAAATCCGGAGAAAAATACTACAAAAAAACAAACATAGTTTTTAACACGATTACGAAAGGTAAACATAAGACCCATAAAAAGGAGTTTTACAACATGCGCAAAAAAGAGGATACGCATTTTAAATTGAGCTATGAGTCCGATGGGGAAATGGGAAAAAAGCAATCATCGAAATCTGACCAAAGCTCCTCAAAGGAACAGGATGAAAATATGTTTTTTAACATCACACAGGATAGTGAATAGAAATGTCTAATTGGCTGGATTTCCTGAATCATGGGATTGGGGAAAACCAGTCTTTTTTTTGATTAAACATCATAGATAAAACAAGAGGGGTTATTTCATCATGAAACAAACTGTGTGATAAATGTCACATCTTAATATAAGCTTCATTTCTATAATGGGGATTACGTAGACAAGGGAAATGATGAGGTGATTATGTTGAGCAGTGAATGGGGTCATTTTAATGAACAAATGCGAGCCAAAATGATAGATGTAACAGATAAAAGGATAACAGATCGAGTGGCTGTTGCTAAAAGTCATATTACGATGTCAATAGATACGATGGCTAAAATAAAGAATCATCAGATTGGAAAAGGCGATGTATTAGGGGTGGCACAAATTGCTGGTGTGATGGCAGCCAAAAAGACATCCGAATGGATCCCTATGTGCCACCCACTTGACTTATCTGGAATTGACCTGAAATTTCAAGAGATTTCTGAGCATGAAATAGAAATTGAAGCAACGGTCAAAACAACAGGGAAAACGGGTGTTGAAATGGAAGCTCTGACTGCAGTAAGTGCCGCTGCTTTAACGATTTATGATATGTGTAAAGCTATCGACAAAGATATGGTGATTGGACCGACCTATTTGCAGAGTAAAACTGGTGGTAAAAGTGGTAAGTATGTTAGAAAGCTCACACCTGAAACGAATGGAGCTTCCATATGTGGAGAGTAGCCATTGTCACCATAAGTGATAAAGGTTCCAAAGGAGAAAGAAAAGATGAAAGTGGCCCTCTCTTAGCACAGTTAGCTAAGGAAATCAGAGGAGATATTGTTTCAACTCTAATTATCCCAGATGATTTCAACCAAATAGAAGAAAGTCTAATTTCATTAGCAGATCATTCGAAGTGCGACCTTATCTTAACGACAGGTGGAACTGGATTGGCAGAGCGAGATATAACGCCAGAAGCAACGAAAACAGTTATTGAAAGGGAGGTTCCTGGTATTCCTGAAGCAATGCGGATGGTCGCCTTTCCTAGAACGAATTTTTCTATCCTTTCTCGTGCCGTTGCAGGGATTAGAGGAAAAACGCTCATCATTAACTTTCCAGGAAGTACGAAAGCTGTGAAAGAATGCTTTTCAATTATAAAGCCTATACTTCCTCATAGTCTGGATTTATTAAGGGGAAAGACAAAGCATTAAATCAAGATGAACAATTGGGGGAAACAAACCATGAGATTTAACCGACAACCCATAACGGTTGAAGATGCACAAAGAAAAATCGTTCCATTCATACAACCAAAAGAAGCAGAATGGGTGAGCCTTATAGATAGTGAGGGACGACGACTAGCTGAATCAATAGACGCTCCTCATCCTGTGCCAAACTTTAGACGTTCAGGAATGGATGGTTTTGCTGTTTGCTCTAAGGATACAATAGCAGGTCAGCGAATGCAGCTTTTAGTGGTGGAAGAAATCGCATGTGGTGATGTAGCATCTAAAACGGTTGTTCAGGGGACATGTTCTCGAATTATGACAGGTGCTGCTCTTCCGGAAGGGGCAGATGCTGTCATTAAATTAGAAGATACCGAAACGGTCATTGATGGACAGCAAACCTATACCGTAATAAAGAAAGCTGTTTCCAAAGGTGAGAACGTAACCGAAAGAGGGGCTGAAATTAAAGAAGGTACACCAATATTAGAGGTTGGAAGAAGAGTGGGAGTTGGTGAGCAAGCCTTGCTTGCCACTTTTGGTTTTCCAAAGGTCAGGGTGTTCAAGCAACCAACTGTCGCTATCCTCTCAACGGGTTCTGAACTCCTTCAAGTCGATGAGGAGTTACAGCCAGGAAAAATTCGTAATAGTAATAGCTACATGCTTGCTGTTCAGGTGAAAAATGCGGGAGCTAAGGTGGTTGTAATGGATCAAGTTCCCGATGAAATCAGCGTTGCAAAAGAAAAAATTTTAAAAGCATTTGAAAAAGTCGATGTTGTCATCACGACCGGTGGTGTTTCGGTTGGCGATTACGACATATTAGTGGATATCTTCCGTAATTGGGATGGAGAAATGCTTTTTAATAAATTAAAAATGCGTCCAGGAAGTCCAACTACAGTTGGTGTTCGAAACAACCAATTTTTATTTGCTCTATCCGGAAACCCAGGTGCTTGTTTTGCTGGATTTGAATTATTTGTACGACCAGTCTTGTGGGGGATGCAAGGAAAGCCAGATTACTACTTACCAGAATTTAAGGCTTATCTCGCAGTTGATTTTCAAAATATGGGGTCATTTCCCCGATTTGTTCGAGGAGAAGTTTGGGTTGAAGATGGAAAGGTCTACGTTTCACCGATTGGTGTTGACCAGTCAAGTGTCGTCGTTTCAATCAAAGATACCGAAGTTCTGATCAAGATTCCTCCTGGAAAAATAGAGTTGAAGTCCGGTCAATTGGTTGACGTTATGAAATTGAATGTACACGAGTAAGAGGTGATTAACATGAAAGGCCATTTTAACATAACTGAGGAACCGATTCAGATTGAATCGGTCGTTCGTCAAGTCATACATCCGAATGCAGGAGCAGTTAATACATTTATCGGGACAGTTAGAGAACTCACTCATGGGAAAAAGACGCTTTATTTACAATATGAAGCCTACGTCACAATGGCTGAAAAAAAATTAGGTGAAATTGGCGACGAAATAAAGAAAAAATACCCCGATAGTAGGGTAGCCATAACACATAGAATTGGAAGGTTAGAAATTACGGATATTGCTGTTGTCATAGCAGTTTCTACTCCCCACCGAGCTGAATCCTATGAAGCAAGTCGGTATGCAATAGAACGATTAAAAGAAATTGTCCCCATTTGGAAAAAAGAGCATTGGGAAGATGGAGAGAAGTGGATTGGAAATCAAAAAGAAACGGTTGCGTACGTTAGTGGGGAACCAAGAGGTGAGATAGAGTGGTAGAGTTATTATTTTTTGCAAATCTAAAAGAGAAGCTTGGAACTGGGACCATTCAATGGATGGAGACGCCCATTACTGTATCTGAATTAAAAAAACAGCTAGAAACCCAATACTCCCTTACGAACTTGGATTCTGTCATGATTGCAATCAATGCAGAGTTTGCAGAAAACCATGAAATCATCAAATCTGGTGACCAAGTTGCTTTCATAGAACCAGTAAGTGGTGGATGAGTGAACATCAAGTCAGGAAGGAATGGATGAAAGGTGAGTCAACGTTATTCAAGGCAGATTCTATTTAAACCCATTGGAGAAGACGGACAACAGAGGCTCATGGAAAGTAGTGTTTTAATTGTGGGAGCGGGAGCATTAGGAACCTCAACTGCAGAGATGCTTGTTCGTGCAGGGGTTGGTCATATAACCATCGTTGACCGAGACTATGTGGAATGGAGTAATCTTCAACGCCAACAACTCTATACCGAACGAGATGCAGCTCAAGGGACACCCAAAGCAACAGCCGCGTTGAAAGCCTTGTCCTGTATAAATAGTGAAGTTAAGTTAAAAAGCCATGTTGGAGACTTTGTTGACTTTATCTCTCATCAATCTATTGAGAATTACAATCTAATGATAGATGCCACTGATAATTTTGAAACGAGGTTTATTCTTAACGACTTGTCTCATCGATATAATATTCCTTGGATTTATGGTGGGGCTGTGGGAAGTACGGGAACTACATACACTGTCATTCCAGGGGAAACACCGTGCCTTTCCTGTTTGGTCAAATCAATCCCTGTCATGAATCAAACGTGTGATACGGTAGGGGTGATTCCACCAACGATTCAATGGGTGACGTCCAATCAAGTAACAGAGGCATTAAAATGGTTAACTGGCCATAGACAAAAAATGCGAACATCCCTTTTATATGCCGATTTGTGGGACTGTCAGTTTACTTCAATCAACGTGAATAAAGCTAAAAAAACAAACTGCCCTACTTGTGGTGATAACCCGACATTCCCGTATCTAGAAAAGAGTTCATATTCGCACATCCATATATTATGTGGAAGGGATACGGTTCAAATCAGACCGAAAGAAGGCCAAACCTTTAATAAAGATGAAGTCTTAAAAAGGCTTTTAGAGGTATCCAATAAAGTGAAGTCTAATGATCTATTGATTCATGCTCATTTAGATGAGAATCGAAGAATTGTTGTTTTTGAGGATGGAAGAGTCCTGCTGCATGGAATGTCTACTATTGCAGAAGCACAAGCCACGTATGATCGATACGTTCGTTGTTAAAGCGTCATTCTCGAATAGAGAAAAAGATAAAGGAGTGGGAATATGCAAGGGGAAAACCATAAGGCAGTCGTGGATCAATTAAAACGCCCGCTTCAAGACTTGCGAATTTCTGTAACGGACCGTTGTAATTTTCGATGCGTGTATTGTATGCCATCTGAGATTTTTGGACCTGACTATCCGTTTTTAAAAGAGAAAATGTTACTTAATAATCAAGAAATCGTACAGGTTGCGAAGTCGTTTTCACAGTTAGGCGTTAACAAAATAAGAATTACAGGTGGAGAACCCCTGATGAGGAAAGACCTAACACAACTTGTTGGTGCCCTTTCCAAAATCGAGGGTATAACAGATATAGCGATGACCACTAATGGAAGTTTATTAAGAAGTAAGGCAAAAGAATTAAAGATGAGTGGTCTAAATCGGGTGACCGTAAGCCTCGATTCTTTAAATGATGAAACATTTGGCCAAATCAATGGAAGAGGCTTCAAAGTTCAAACTGTCTTAAAGGGGATAGAGGCTGCCAAAGAAGCTGGTTTAGAAGTGAAGGTAAATATGCTTGTTAAACGTGGAGTAAATGAAGACGAGGTCATCCCAATGGCTCGGTACTTCCAGGGGAGTGGCCATGTCCTACGCTTTATAGAATTCATGGATGTAGGAAACACAAATGGTTGGAAAATGGATGATGTTGTTACAAGGAAGCAAATTCTCAACCTTCTGCAACAGGAATTTTCACTAAAACCTATAGACGCTAATTACTTTGGAGAGGTAGCCACAAGGTATGTAAATGAAGATACCGGAGATGAAATAGGAATTATTTCTTCTATTTCTGGGCCATTTTGTTCTTCATGTACCCGTGCAAGGCTTTCCGCAGATGGGAAGATTTATACGTGTTTATTTGCCACAAAAGGGACAGATTTAAGAGGGCCAATGCGTAACGGTGCAACGGAAGCTGATATTTTAAAAATAATAGAGCAAACCTGGGAAAATAGGGTCGATCAGTATTCGGCGTTAAGAACGAAAGAGACTGTTGCTGCTAGAAGTAAAGAAAAAATCGAGATGTCTTATATCGGTGGATAGAGGGTTTGACGGTGAAGGAATTGATAGGAAACAAGTCATTTCGTCTAATAAGTAGTGTACTCGTTATAGTCCTTGTAGGATGGGTGTTTTTTTTAAATAGAGAGTCTAGTCCTAAGAAAGTTGAACTCTATATAATGGCAGCTGCTAGCTTAACAGATGTGATCTCTGAAATTGAACAGAAATATGAGAAGAAAAACAACGAAGTAGATGTCATTACTATCTTTGCTTCCTCTGGTAAGCTTCAGAAACAAATTGAGCAGGGTGCGCCAGCTGACCTATTTATATCTGCTGGTAGGAAGCAAATGAAGGAGTTAGAGGAGAAAAGATATATAGAAGAAAGT
Organism: Bacillus carboniphilus; assembly: GCF_039522365.1. Lineage (GTDB taxonomy): Bacteria > Bacillota > Bacilli > Bacillales > JC228 > Bacillus_BF > Bacillus_BF carboniphilus. The sequence goes on from NZ_BAAADJ010000014.1 coordinate 122,941, forward strand.
ACTTCTCTACTAGAAAACAAATTAGTATTGATTTCTAAAAATGATATGACGATAAAAGATCTTAAAAGTCCCGATATTGCCCATATCGCTATTGGGAATCCAGAAACAGTACCAGCAGGTGAATATGCGAAACAATTTTTATTGAAAGAAGGACTTATGCCCCAGCTTAATTCTAAGTTTGTCCTTGCTGGTGATGTGAGACAAGTCGTTACCTATGTGGAAACAGGTAATACAGAAGTTGGATTTGTCTATAAAACAGATGTAAAAAGTAGCAGCGATTTAGACGTTGAAATTTTGAACACACCAACCTCAATTGAATACCCCATGGGTCTCATAAAGGGTCATCAATTTGAAACTCAGGAATTTTATAATTGGCTTCAAGGAGAAGAAGCTGAAGACATTTTTAAGCAGTATGGCTTTGTAACTGATAACTAGGATGGTAGAAAATGAACCAGTATGATTTTTGGTCCCCGATTATTGTGTCTCTACAAGTTACATTGGTGGCAAGTATAGTAGCTTTTATTTTAGCGTTATTTGCTTCTTGGATGATGAGGATTTATAGATTTCGAAGTAAGTCTATTGTAGAAACCATCATATTATTACCACTAGTTTTGCCTCCATCCGTTGTTGGGTTTGGGTTACTCGTATTATTCGGCCGGAACAGTTGGGTTGGAAGGGGATTTGAATGGTTATTTCATCAACCCATTATATTTACAAAGGGGGCTGCTGTACTCGCTGCGGTTGTGGTTGCATTTCCACTAATTTATATGTCAATTAAAACAGGGTTTGATTCGATTGATTCAGAATATGAAGATGCCGCACGCTCAATGGGTGCTAATGAATGGAGTGTATTTAAATTTGTTTCTATCCCCTTAGCTTGGAGATCACTCCTAACTGGATATATTCTGGGATTTGCTCGAGGAATAGGTGAATTTGGTGCGACTCTAATGTTTGCTGGAAATATACCTGGAAAAACACAAACCATCCCAACTGCGATATATGTAGCGGTCGAATCAGGGAATATGACGCATGCCTATTATTGGGTCCTAACCATTGTTTTATTTTCGTTTTTATTACTATTCTGCAGCTTTAGAATGAAATAAAGTGATATGGACTATACTGGTGACAGCTGATACACCATCGTCAAAGGAATGAGAAACATGCTAACAGGTATCATCCTTGCTGGGGGTCAAAACCGGAGAATGGAAGGCAAGTTAAAAGCCTTACTGGAATTCAATAGTGAAAGTATTTTGGAGAGGCAATTGAGGGAAATGTATCGGGTTTGTGACGAAATTATCATTGTTTCAAATCAGCCAGACAGGATTCCGAAAGATGAGAGAATTCACCAAATTGTATCGGATAGAATCCCAGGTAAGGGACCTTTGAGTGGAATGCATGCTGGATTTGAAGCAGCTTCCAACTCCTACATTTGGGTAGTTGCCTGCGATATGCCGCTTATCTCAAACCAGGCAAGTATACTACTGCTTGATGAAATGAAAAAAGAAAATGCTGATGCGGCTATTCCATATATTGAAGATGGACTCCATCCTTTACATGGCGTATATCGAAGAGCTGTTGCTGCTAAAATAGAGTCGTCTCTAAAAAAGTCTGAGTATAAAGTTCAGGCCTTTTTACAGAAAATTCAATGCCAAATCATACCCGAAGAAGTTTTTATCGGAAATAGAATGGAAACCTCATTTGTGACGAATGTAAATACCCCTAGAGAATATAAGAATCTGCTGCAGAAGATGGAGGAATACGGATGAATCATCCATTTGTTTTACAAATCGTAGGATATAAAAATAGGGGGAAAACTACTTTAGTTTGTAAGCTTTTAGAACAGTTAAAAACTCAAGGATATCGTGTGGGTTCAATTAAACACGATGCCCATCAATTTGAAATGGACAAGCCCGGGAAAGATACATGGAAACATAGAGAAGCTGGAGCAGAAACTGTTGCTATTACATCATCCACTCAAACTGCGATCATTATAGAGCGACCATCTTCTGTTCAGGAATTGTTAGAAAAAATGGGACACCTTGACTTTGTATTAGTGGAAGGGTTTAAAAATGGACCATATCCTAAGATTACTATTCTAAAAGAAAAAGCAGATAAGGAGATGCTTCAAGAATTAACGAACGTGATTGGAGTGGCTAGTTGGATTCCGATTGACATAGAGGCAGAGGAGCCAAAGGTATTTCCGATTGATGATATTGAGGGAATATTAAACGTTATCCAAAATGAAGTGAAGGCAGTAAAGAATTTTAAAGGGTAAATGTAGATGAGTGGGTACTGTACATTGTGTATGGTGCCCTTTTTTGTTTTTATCAGGGAAACAACATTTTAATAAATAGGGATTTTCCCACATCAAAATGGGGAAGTTCCCCGATAAAAAAATCACTTTCTTTTTCCTACAATGGATAAAGAAAGTTTTTTATTGAAATCAGTATTTCCTTTAGATCACGAGGAGGATGTTAAGATGCAGCAGGTTATCGAGGAAAATAAAACTAAGAAGTTAGGTAGCTTTGAACGAGCATTCGCATCGAAGTTTGCGAAATCCATGTTTTTATCTTTATTTGGACTTTTTATTCTTTCGCTAATCGGAACGAGAATGTTTACACATATCGATTTAAACTTATACGGATATATGGTCGGAACGTTAGTGTTTTTAGGTGGATTCTTTTATCGCTTTATTTCTTGGGGTGAACGACCACCAACAAAAATCATATTAAAAAAGGGAATAAAGCTTCTCTTTAGAAAGTCAACTCCAAAGACATCGGTAGAGCATTTAGGAACTTATCGTTTTATTTGGAATCGGGGTTTTTACCGTTGGGCACAGCATATGTTCATTGGCTGGGGTTGTATTCTTGCCATTTTAGTTACATTCCCACTTGTATTTGGATGGATGTATTTCACGATGGATGAGAATGGGATGTACACAGTCGTTGCCATGGGGATGGATTTAATTCAGATTAAGGCAGATGGAATCATTGCTTGGTTTTCTTATAATGCTTTAAATATTTCAGCCGTAATGGTTATCACAGGGGTTTGTATGGCTTTATATCGTCGTTTGAAAAATATGCAGGCACGTGCGGAACAAACATTCATTTATGATTTTTTACCACTTTACTTATTACTTCTAGTTAGTATCACAGGTTTATTACTCACTGTTCAAAACGTCTTTTTACATGGATTTGGACAGCCAACGATGTCGTTAATTCATCAGTTTTCTGTGATTGTTACCCTAATCTACTTACCATTTGGAAAACTGGCTCATATTCCATTCCGACCAATGAGTGTTTTTGCGAAAAACTATAGAGAACATTACGGGGAACAGGGAATGAAGGAATGTAAAGTTTGCGGAACTCACTTCGTATCAATCGAACAATCAGATGATGTTAGAGATGTCCTAGGTCAAAATGCAATGAATTTTGATATGAATGATGGTTTTAACTTAGCTGAATTATGCTTACCTTGCCGAAGAAAATATCGAATTTCTAGATTTTCAGGAGTCCCAACACACGAATTCAAAGTAAAAGAGGCGAACCAGAATGCAAAGGGATAAATTTTTTAGAGAAATAGAAAATGTAAGACATCCAAATGAAAAACTCATTAAAACTCATTGTAGCTACTGTGGGATGCAGTGTGGAATGAATTTACGAGTAGACACCACAACAAACAAAATCATTGGTGTAGAACCTCGATATGATTGGCCTGTAACGGTCGGGAAAATGTGTCCGAAAGGCGTCACAGCTTATCAACAAACGAATCATAAAGACCGAATTCTAAAGCCACTTATTCGCGATGATGCGTCTAAAAAGGGAACAAAAGAAGGTTTCCGTGAGGCTTCATGGGAAGCGGCCTACGATTTAATTGCCAAAAACTTTAACAAGCTCCAACAAGAATATGGGAAGGATTCACTCTCTGTTTTCAGTGGTGTATCTATGACGAATGAGAAGTGTTATTTAACAGGGAAGTTTGCAAGAGTTGCACTTCAAACACGATACATCGATTACAATGGTCGTTTTTGTATGTCAAGTGCCGCTGGTGGATTCCTTCGCTCTTTTGGAGTAGACCGAGGCTCCACTTTACCTTGGACCGATATTCACGAAACGGACTGCTTATTTATAGCTGGAAGTAATACGGCAGAGTGCCATCCAACTTCCATGTTCCGTATTTGGGAAGTTCAAAGTAGAGGTGGCTACCTGATCGTCGTCGATCCTAGAGAAACGCCGATAGCCAGAAGAGCAGATCTCCACTTAGATTTAAAACCGGGTACTGACTTAGCGTTAGCAAACGGTATTGTTCATCAACTGATTGAAATGGGCTATATCGACGAAGAGTTCATTAACAAGCATACAAATGGATTTGAAGAAACGAAGGAACTAGTTAAAGATTTTACACCAGAAAATACAAGCGAAATTACGGGAGTTGGCGTAGAAAAAATCATTCGTGCAGCAGAAATCTATGGGAAAGCTCCAAATGCAGTGGTTATGTTCGCTAGAGGGATTGAACAACAGCACAAGGGCGTTGATAACGTTTCTGGATATGTAAACATGGCTCTTGTTACAGGGAAAATTGGTCGTCCTAAATCAGGCGTTGCAACGTTTACAGGACAAGGAAATGGGCAAGGTGGTCGAGAGCACGGACAAAAATCAGATCTACTACCTGGATACAGAAAAATTACAAATCCCGAGCATGTAAAAGAAGTATGTAATGTTTGGGGGATTAGTCCGGAGGAAATGCCTCAAGCGGGTGTTTCAGCCTATGAAATGTTTGAGCTAATGCAGCAAAAGACGATTCGCGGTTTATATCTCTTATGCTCTAATCCAGCTGTATCTGCACCAAATCTAAACTTTGTTCGCTCCGCTTTGAAAGACCTAGATTTCATGGTTTGTTCAGACTTTTATTTATCAGAGTCTGCTGAATTTGCAGATGTCATTCTACCATCTGTTACTTGGTCTGAGGACGAAGGTACTGTAACAAATATTGAAGGACGAATTATAAAGATTAACAAAGCACAGGAACCGTTGGGTGAGTCTAAACCAGACTGGCAGATTCAAGTAGAACTTGCTGAAAAATTAGGAAGAGGCGACTATTTCCGCCACTTAAAAACAGCTAGAGATGTAGCTGATGAATTCCGACTTGCATCCAAAGGTGGGTATGCAGATTACTACGGTGCTACTTGGGAGAAAATCGACAAACAAGATGGAGTGTTCTGGCCATGCCGGGATGATGAAGATCCAGGAACACCTCATATGTTCTTAGATAAGAAGTTCTATCATCCAGATGGAAAAGCGAAAATTTGTGCACTACCTTACCGTCCACCAGCTGAAGAGCCATGTGAGGATTACCCTATTAGATTAACAACAGGACGTGTGGTGTATCACTATTTGTCTGGTAACCAAACTCGTAGAATTCCATTTTTAAAGGATATGTGCCCAGAGCCTTATGTTGAGGTACATCCAGAACTGGCAGAAAAATATGGTATTACTCATGAAGAAAGAGTTCAATTGTTTACACGTAGAGGTAAAGCTGTCTATAAAGTCAAAATTACGGAAGCAATTCGGAAGGATACAGTCTTTGTTCCTTACCATTTTGGACACGATGAATCTATCAACCTTTTAACAATTGCAGCACTAGACCCGATTTCTCGTATGCCTGAATTCAAGGCATGTGCAGCTCAAATTAAAAAACTAGAAACACAACAAGAAGTGAAGGAGGCGCACTAATGGGTAGAAAACTTTATCTCGAATTAGAAAATTGTATTGGATGTCGTTCCTGTCTTGCCGCATGTACGCAATGTGGTGGTCACGACCAAAGAAACCGAAATTATGTACTGGATGTAAATCCGCTCGTCAATAGACAGACAATGCCGTTGATGTGCCTTCACTGTGAAAACCCGGCTTGCGCTAGAAGTTGTCCAGCTCAGGCCATTCAAATTCATGAAACAGGAGCGGTTCTTTCAGCTCTTGTAGAAAAATGTATTGGATGCCAAAACTGTACGATTGCGTGTCCATACGGAATACCAAAGTTTGATGAAGAACAAAACCTCATGTATAAATGTGACCTTTGTATAGATCGTACAAAAGACGATATTCCACCGATGTGTGCGAGTGTTTGTCCTTCCAATACATTGCAATGGTTAACAGAAGAAGAAATAGAAGCAAAGCAAAAACGCCATGATTTAGACAATAACAAATGGGTTACGAGTATGCCTTACCTGGAAGGAAACACAAATGTGAAAGTGAATCTACCAGGTATTCTTCAAGGAACTGAAAAACTATTTTAATGTTTTTCTATCATGATGTAACAAAGGAGTGAGTCAGATGGGGAAAAACGATCAAGTCCCATTTTATGAAGATAACTATACACATAATATAAATCGAAATAATGAGAGAAGCCTAGACCGAAGAGGATTTATGAAGACAATGGTAGGTGCAGCAGGTCTGTTCGCTATTTCAACACTACCATGGGGTGCAGTAGCTGCAAAAGAGCTACTCTCTCTAGGAGATAAAGAGTATCCAAGTAAAGCAATTGTTAAGGTTAGCCATTTACCTGTAGGGGAATCCGTTCAATTTAAATATCCGGGTGATCATGACGATGCGATTTTAATCCGACTTGCAGAAAATGAATATAGAGCTTATCAGAATGCATGTACTCACCTTAGATGCCCTGTGTTCTGGGACAAAAATGAAGGGGATATGATTTGTCCATGTCACCACGGGAAATTTGACGTGAAAACCGGTGCAGCTATTGCTGGACCACCGAGAAGGCCGCTTCCAGAGATAAAAGTAAAAGTAGAAGGTGACACAGTATACGCAACAAGGGTGAAACGTTATGAAGCGTAGTTACCGTGGAGTTTTATTATTACTAATTGTACTAATGCTTAACATCATTATTACTCAAAAGGCAGTTTTCCATTTCTACTATGAAAATTATAGCACTACCATTTTCTTGGCCACTTTGAACGTCATTCTTTTTCCACTAGCTTTATGGATTTATAAAAAAGAAAAGAATCCAGATAAGGGGGTCATAAAAAAATGAAAAGTGAAGTATTTATCGATTTTTGCTTTATTCGCAAGCCGGAAGGGAATTTTAAACAAGTCATTTTGGACTCATTTGCCCAGCTATTTGAAAAATCTCTACACTGGTATGCCAGTGAAAAAATGACTGAAGAAATGGAACTTGTATTAGCAGAGGTTAAGGGAATGGGGAAGTTTCAGTCTGAAGAAGAAGTGATGGATTACTTGGAAGCACATGCGCCAATGGAATTTTGGGGATGGCTACAAGGTTATCAAATAAATGTATATCCGAACACAAAGGGGTGCAAAAGCTGTGGTACCTAGTTCTTTTGAAAAATTAAAAAAATATGTTGAAACCCCTATAGAAGTTTCGATTGAGGGGTTAGATGGGGAGGAAAAGGGTCCTTCTGTACAAAAAAAGCTATCAAAGGTAGCGATGTGTCCTGATGAGACCCATGTACGGATTTATTTCGATCCATTTTATTTTATTGCAATTCCTGTATCAAGTAATGTCCATTGGTCAGGAAACGAATTCAGGGCATTCGATAGTGAACGTGGTTTATTTTATTGCATCAAGAGAGGAGCATAAAAAGGATGAAGCCAAAACTACAGCTATCCTTACAAACATCCAATTTGGTTCTTGGATTTATGATATGGGTTATTATTTCTTCACTGATTCCATTTATTAAGGAAGATATCGTGATGAACCCAGACCAAATAGCATTGGTTACTGCAGTTCCGGTTATATTAGGGTCTTTATTACGAATTCCATTGGGATACTGGGCTAACCAATTCGGTGCTAGAAAGATGTTTTTAATCAGTTTTGTTATTTTAATGTTTCCTGTTTACTATATCAGTGAAGCAAATTCATATTCTGACTTAATTATTGGTGGAATTTTACTAGGCTTAGGTGGAGCGGTATTTTCAATCGGGGTAACATCCTTACCAAAATACTTTCCTAAGGAAAAGCATGGTTTTGTAAATGGAATATATGGAGCGGGGAATATTGGGACCGCTGTTACGACCTTCTCAGCACCGTTTGTTGCGAGCACGCTGGGGTGGTCCATGACCATTAAGATTTACCTTGTGCTTCTAGGAGCATTTATTCTATTAAACTTTTTACTGGGTGACCGTAAGGAAACAAGTGTAAAAACTCCATTAGTTTCACAAATCAAATCAGTGTATCGAAACGAGAAATTGTGGTTCCTATCTCTGTTCTATTTTATTACTTTCGGATCATTTGTGGCATTTACAATTTTCCTACCAAGCTTTTTGGTAGACCACTTTGAGATTAGTAAAGTAGACGCTGGAATTCGAACAGCTGGGTTCATTGGGATTGCGACCTTCTTACGACCTGTAGGAGGATGGATGGGTGATAGATTTAACTCACTCGTTGTACTGATGCTGGTATTTAGCGGTATTACAATTGCAGCAACTATCCTAGCTTTTTCTCCTTCTATTGCAATGTACACTGTAGGCTGCTTGTCCATTGCCGTTTTCGCAGGGATTGGAAATGGGATTATTTTTAAACTTGTCCCTCATTATTTTCAAAAGCAAGCTGGGGTTGTAAATGGGATTGTTTCAGCTATGGGAGGACTGGGGGGATTCTTCCCACCACTCATGTTATCGTTTTTGTTTAGTTTAACAGGACATTTTGCTATTGGGTTCATGGCTCTTTCTGAACTAGCATTGGCAAGTCTTATTATTGTGATTTGGATGTACTATCATGACAAATTGCATTTATCAAAAAATATTATTGAACATACAGTTGAAGGGATTATGATTACTGACAAAAATGGAGTGATTCTGTCAGTGAACCCATCATTTACAAAGGTTACAGGTTTTACAGAAGAAGAGGTGGTTGGTAAAACTCCTAGTCTTTTGAAATCTGGCATTCAAGATCAACATTTCTATCAAAAAATGTGGCAAAGCATTGAGAAAAACGGATGCTGGCAAGGGGAAATTTGGAACCGTCGTAAAAATGGAGAGACATATTTAGAGTGGTTGACAATCAGTGCAATCAAAGATGAGGCGAATGAGGTTAAGTGTTTCGCTGGAATGTTCAGTGATATTACGTCAACACAAAAAAATACAGTAAATCAGTAAGGGCAAAAGGAGTGAGAAGAATGGCACCTAGCTCATTGGATAAAAAAGTAACAAATTATATTATCCAGGCACAGGAAGAAGAAATCAAACGGATTTCAAATGAGCTTCATGAAGGCGTATCTCAAACTCTCTATAGCTTATTTACAGGGCTACAATTTGTTGAAAAGCAACAAGCTGACCCAAAAATTAAACAAATTGTATCAGAAATGGTACAGTTAACAGAGAGAACAATAGAGGAATTAAGATGGGTATCAACGGAGCTTTACCCTGCTTCGTTGGATACCCTTGGAATTGTGGCAGCGATTCGATCTTATTTAAAGGTTTATACCTCCACATTTGGAATAGATGTTGAAGTAAAGACAATGGGCACTGAAAGAGTCCTTTCATCCGAACAGAAAATTGCCCTATTTCGTTCTTGCCAGGAAGCATTAGTTAATAGTGCTAAGTATGCAGATACGAGTAAAGTCTTTATCGATATGAAATGGGAAGATAATAAAATCATGATAATTATTAAAGATGAAGGTGTCGGTTTTTCGATTGAAGAGGTCACTCGTAATCAAGAGTGTTTAGGATTAGCTTCAATTAAACAGAGATTAGAATTGTTATCTGGGACCGCCACTGTACATTCCACCCCCGGAAAGGGAACAATTGTAACATTAGTTTTACCGATTTAAGGATGCAATAGAATAAATTCGGGAGGTACCAATTTATGATTCGGGTTCTTCTAGTAGATGATCATGCTGTCGTTAGAATGGGGCTACGCATGTTGCTAGAACCAAACACTAAAATGGAAGTAGTGGGAGAGGCTTCAGAAGGAAATGAAGCAATTCAAAGAGCATTAGAACTTAAACCAGACGTTGTTCTAATGGACTTAAGTATGCCGCATGGAAAAGATGGTTTATCTGCAACAATTGAATTAAAGAAATCCTTACCTGAAACTGAGATTTTAATTTTGACAATGCATGATGACGAAGAATACTTGTTTAGAGTCATTCAGGCCGGAGCTTCTGGATATATACTAAAAAGTGCACCCCATGAAGAGTTGTTATCTGCCATTGAATCTGTTGCTACTGGAAGGGCGTATTTATATCCAACCGCAACGAAACGACTCATGCAAGAGTATGTTGAAAAGCTTAATCAGGGTGGAAATATGGATACGTATTCCTTATTATCTGACCGCGAAAAAGAAGTTTTAACGTTAATTGCTAAGGGTTATACAAATAAAGATATTGCTGAGCAACTAATCATTAGTGTGAAAACGGTAGAAACGCATAAAAGTAATTTAATGGAGAAATTACAGATGAAGACTCGGCCAGAATTAGTTAAATATGCAGTGCAAAAAGGTTTACTTGATTACGGGGTATAGTCCATTGAAACCAAATAAAATGAAAGAAGTTTCGATCAGAATGAATCAAATTTGTATGGAAACTATGAAGGAATTATCAAGCGATTTTGTAGCCCTTGCGACTTATAATAATGAGGGAAAAGACATTAGGTGGAAATTTGCTGCAGGAAATCGGAACGAAAAATACAAACAGATTACAGTTCGCTATGGAAAAGGAATAGCAGGTCAAGTTATGCGGAGCGGTTCACCCATGGTGATTCAATCATTTCCAGAAGATATAAACGGAAAAGCAACTGATTACCCAATTATGCTAGCCGAACAATTAGTTTCTTGTATAGCAGTACCAGTTCAATTCAATGATAAAATATGGGGTGTTCTATTGGCAGGGCATCGTATTGAAAAGGGTTTTACAGAAGAAGATAGAAATAAATTAATGGAAGCTGCCAAAAAGGTTAGTTATACAATCTCTAAGTAAAAACACCAGTAATAAGCTAGAGGTGTCACGATGACAAATTGGAATGAACAAAGTACGAACGAAAAAGGACAAAGTGAAGTACAAAACCTAAAAGAATTAGCTGATATAAAATATGCGCTTGATGAATCCTCTATTGTAGCAGTTACAGACCAAAAGGGGATTATTACGTATGTAAATGATAAATTTTGTGAAATTTCTAAGTATACAAGGGAACAGTTAATTGGGCAGGATCACCGAATTATTAATTCGGGTTATCATTCTAAGGAGTTTTTTCGAGAATTATGGAGAACAATCGCTAACGGAAAGGTTTGGAAAGGAGAAATTAAAAATAAGGCAAAGGATGGATCGTACTACTGGGTAGATACAACCATTGTTCCTTTCATAGATGAAAAGGGAAAGCCTTATCAATATCTTGCTATTCGAACAGAAGTTACGGCCTATAAGAAGGTTCTGGAAGAATTAAAACTATCAATAAGCGAATTAGCCGATTTGAAGTATGCTTTGGATGAATCTACGATTGTAGCTAGGACAGATCAAAGAGGGACTATTACGTATGTAAATGATAAATTCTGTGAAATCTCGAAGTATTCAAGAGACGAGCTAATTGGTAGTGACCATCGGATTATCAATTCAGGCTATCATTCAAAAGAATTTTTTAAAAAGCTTTGGAAAACAATTGGTAACGGTCAAGTGTGGAAAGGTGAGATTAAAAATAAAGCTAAGGATGGAACGTATTACTGGGTGGATACCACGATTGTCCCGTTCATAAATGACAATGGGAAGCCCTATCAATATTTAGCCATTCGTTCAGAAATCACTGCACGTAAAAGAGTAGAAGAAGAACTGAAGCAAATGATGACAAAAATTATACAGGTTCAGGAAGAAGAACGGAAAAAAGTATCTCGTGAATTACATGATGGAATTGGTCAAAATTTATACAGTTTACTCATAACGATTAACCGAATTAGTGCAGAACAGGACCACCCACTGCTACCTGAAATGCAAAAAGAAGTGACCAGCTTGATTGAACAAATTCGTGGCATCTCTTGGGAGCTTCGGCCATCTGTTTTAGATGATCTAGGGTTAGTACCAGCTATTCGCTCTATGATCAACCAGTATTCTCAACATTATGGAATTCAAATAACCTTTTCTACGAATTTAAAAGTACGTTATTCAATGGATATAGAATCAAATGCATATCGAATTGTGCAAGAAGCTTTAACAAACATACGAAAATATGCTGAGGTTAAACAAGCTGAAGTTAGTGTCATGAAAGATGGAACAACTTTGGTGATCCATATAAAAGACCAAGGAAAAGGGTTCTCTGTAAATACTGGCAGCCGAGGCGTAGGTCTATTCAATATGGAAGAAAGAGCGAAGGCAATCGGAGGTTCCATTGATATTTACTCAAAAGAAGGTGTCGGTACAACAGTTAAAGTAAGGGTACCTATAAGTGAAGGGCGTGATGTATAGGTGGATAGTATGCTCAACGTATTAAAGGATGTCCCATTATTTAATGGTCTGAATGAAGAAGATTTACATTTAATTGCCCAAATTACTTCAAAACGGAAGTACAAGAAAAAAGCGAATGTTTTCATGGAAGGAGAAACACGGGAGGCTGTTTTCTTTATAGAGTCCGGAGTGGTAAAGTCCTACAAAGTTGATGAAGATGGAAACGAGCAAGTCATTTCTATCCTTCAAAGTGGAGACATGTTTCCACACGTTGGTTTTTTCGATGAGTCTCCATATCCTGCAACTGTCGAAGTTGTACGAGAGGCTGAATTATTAGTAATTCGAATTGATGATTTTGATCAATTGATTATAAGACAGCCACAAATGGCAGTCAAAGTAATGAAGGTAATGGGGCAAAAAATTCTCCATTTACAACAACGCTTGCAAGATTTTATTTCAAAAGACGTTCAGCATCGTCTTACTCACTCGTTAGTTCGGCTTGCTCGAGAGTATGGTGAAGTAAGGAAACAGGGGACTTATGTTAGTTTACCAATTACCAACCAGGACTTCGCCAATATGGTAGGGACCTCCCGAGAATCCATAAACCGGATTATCAATCATTTTAAAAGGGAGAAGCTTATGGATTCGGATCGCCATGGGTTTTTAATCTACGATATTGATAAGTTAGAGAGTTACCACTAAAAGGAAAGTTGTTGATTGTTCAGCAACTTTCCTTTTAGTTTTATATAGAGGGGGTGGTGTATCGGTTTCCGCCTGTAGCTTGGCAGGGTAGGGTGTTCGGGCTGTTCCGCACTCAAATTGAGATATTCGCACTTAAATTGCATTCATCGCACACAACACTAGATTTTTCGCACTCAAATCAAAAAATGCACTCAAATTAAGAAATTCGCACTCAAAATCAATTTTTCGCACTCAAAATCCATAAATCGCACCCAAATTCCAAAATTCGCACAAACAACACAGTATAACGAGTTCAACCTAATACTTTTCCTAGCCCCAAACATTGAAACAACCTTTTTAAAAGCAAAATTTATATAATTCCGGTTATTTTTGTAGGAGATAATAAAAAATCTCCCTTTCTAAACCCATAATCCATAAAAAATCGACTACCCTGGATTATAACGGCTTAAAGTCATATGTCACTTCATTATTAAATATGGTAACAGAAACATGATAGTCCTCAAAAAACCATTTATCCTCTTCCCCAATATAAAAGTTAATCCCTTCAACAATTGAATGATAAGAAATATTTAATGGTTTTTCATTTCTAGCAATTCCAAGAGAGTAGTTAGGGTGCACACTTTGTCCATATAATTGAACAAAAAATTGCAGGCTATCACCATCCCTTAAGTTCATCTCTTCTTTATACCATTGGGCAGCTTCATTCGTAATGGAAAGTTTCATTTCGATTCCTCTTTCTCCATGAAATTATTCTCATATACCATTTTAATAGATGGCTATATGTTGTTCTGTGATATTCGTCATATATTGCTTTCCTTAAAGATGTTTTAATGAAGTTAATTCGGTCGTGATTAGAAAAGGAGGAGTCTCTATATGAGCAGTCCAAGTAAGAAAATCGTAATCGTAGGTGGCGGGATAACAGGCTTATCCGCAGCTTATTACTTGAAGAAAAACTGTAAGGAAACTTCTGTTGATATAACAATTATTGAAAAGAGTAACGATATTGGTGGGAAGATCAACACGCTACATCGTGATGGTTTCATCATTGAGCGTGGTCCAGAGTCTTTTCTGTCTAGAAAGCAGCCCGTCGTGACACTGACGAAAGAACTGGATCTTGAAGAGGAATTAGTCGGTACGAATCCCGAAGCTAAGGCAAACTATATTTTACACAAAGGTAAAATGCATCAAATGCCACTTGGGTTTGTTCTTGGAATTCCAACCAAATTATCTCCATTTCTAAAAACAGGGCTAATTTCTCCACTCGGTAAAATTCGTGCAGGTTTTGATTTCTTTATACCCAAAAGGAGTGATATAGGTGATGAAGCACTGGGTCATTTTATTAAACGCAGATTAGGAAGTGAGGTGCTACATAATATAACGGAGCCATTACTTTCAGGAATTTATGCAGGCAATACAAACTATTTAAGCCTAAATGCCACTTTTCCTCAGTTTAAACAATTAGAACAAAAGCATGGAAGCCTCATCAAGGGGATGCTTTCTGGACAAAAGGTACATCGTACCCAAACGCCACAGCTTCCAGAGATTGCACAGAGAAGTATGTTCCTCACTTACAGAAGAGGCCTAAGTACGTTGGTCGAGCGGTTAAAGGAAGCCATACAACCCACTAGGCTAATTATGGGACAAGGTGTTAACTCTATACAGGAACATCAAAATAGATATAGGGTATTTCTTGAAAATGGTGAAGAAATGGATGCAGATGGAGTTATATTAGCTTTACCAGCAATCCATGTTTCAAATTTAATCCCTGAGTTTTCATTGAACAATACCTTAAAAGATATTCCTTATGTCTCAGTGGCTAATATTGTATTAGCGTTTAACCGAGATGACATTCAATATCCACTAACAGGAAGTGGCTTTGTAGTACCAAGAAAAGAAGGAAGATTTATTACAGCTTGTACATGGTCTTCATCCAAATGGTCACATACAGCTCCAGAGGGAAAAGTACTGCTACGTACCTATGTTGGGCATGCGGGTTCACAGGGGTGGACTTCATTAACTGATGAGGAACTAGTTGTAGGTGTGCGTAACGACTTAGAAGCAATTATGGGTATTCAAGCAAGCCCCGATTTTACAGTCGTAACTCGTCATAATCAAGCGATGCCGCAATATTTAGTTGGCCATGTAGAAAGAATTACGGAAGTAAAGGAGCAATTAAGCAGACAAAAACCAGGTATTTATCTTTGTGGAGCGGGATATGAAGGGGTAGGAATCCCGGATTGTATAGAACAGGGGAAAAAGGCAGCGGATCAAATGTATTCATACTTACAAACCCAATAGTAAAAGGAAAAAAGGCAATGGTTCATTGCCTTTTTTTATAGATTCTTAAGTTCATCTATTAACTGCCTAGAACGCTTTGCATTTCCTTCAGCAAACTCCCTTAATCGAGTTTGTAAACCTTCATT
This sequence comes from Bacillus carboniphilus, assembly GCF_039522365.1. Taxonomy (GTDB): domain Bacteria; phylum Bacillota; class Bacilli; order Bacillales; family JC228; genus Bacillus_BF; species Bacillus_BF carboniphilus. Next base: position 138,469 of record NZ_BAAADJ010000014.1, read on the forward strand.
TTGATGAATGTAATCAGCTGTAATTAAGTATGTTCTCATCAATTCCTCTTCAAGCTTTAATGTGTTTTGGAGAGTTTCTTTTACATTATGTTCATTATGCAAACCAATCACCTCAAACACCATTATCCCCATCTCAGCCGGTAAACATAATTAAATTTTAATACATAAAAAACCCGAACAAAAATGTTCGGGGGAATAATTATCTTAAATTGGGAGTTCACGGTTGAGTCTAGGGAATAACACGTTATTTTCCAAATGAATGTGGTCAAATAAATCCGATTCTAGCTCAGCAAGCTTTAAGAACGTTAGTCGGTAAGTGTTACAAGCACCTTCTGGTAATTGATAGTCATTAGTTACCTCTCTAATTTCTTTTAATAGTGAGCCTGCAGTTTCGTGTTCACTTTCTAGTGCATCTATGGTAGCTACAATTTGCTTTAGTAGTTCTAGAGATTTTTCCTGTTCGTATAGCTTAACTTTTGGAAAAATCTTATCCTCTTCTTCGATTAAATGATGCTCTAGCTCTACTTTCAATTGTTGATACAACTTATAAACAAGTCCTAGTTCAGGATGATTACCTCCGTGTACCCGATATACTTTTGTTACATAACCAGAAAGCTCAGGAAGCACTTTGTTTAAATAAGCGTGATGCCGGTCCAAAACATAGTCAATGAGTGTGGTGTAATTCTCTACTTCCCAATTTGTATCCTTTTCTCCGTATTTAATGGTTTCTTGATATAAATGATTGATTTTGTTCAAAACTTCTTCTGGGTTCAGTTCTTTGTCTTGAATTGCTTCTCCAATGGGTCGATTACCACCGCAGCAAAAGTCAATTCTATACTCTTTCAAAACCTGGCTAGCTCTTGGAAATTGTGTAACAATATCGCCTGTTTTCATAGATTGATCAAAGATATATTCCATGAGTAATCCTCCTTGTTTATGAAGTACAACTTTAATTTATCAAACAACGACATTCTAGGTTGTGATGCAACTCACAATTAAAAAAACTCCTTATAATTACTGTGAAATGTGATAGACCTCACCTTTAAACCATCAAATATTTAGTACTCTTAGCTTATAAATAGATAGGAGGAATAGACATGTTTGTGCCTATGAATTGTGGAATGTCAGGGAACAATGAAATAAAACTTTGCGCACCTCTCCAAAGATTAAAGAAAGAACATACACCTTTAACGTTACAAATGGAAGACCTAAATGAATTAGCCCTTAAAATTGGGAAGGATTCCTCAATTGATAATTGGAAGGAACCACTTTTACAGTTAAGAGAGAATGTGAAACAATTTATATCAGAGTTAGATCCTCATTCAGAAAGAGAAGAAGGGGTTCTATTCCCAATGATTGGAAGATATATTGGAATAACAACAGGACCTATTGCGGTTATGGAATATGAGCATGAAAAAGCAAAGTCAAATATAAACAGGTTCCTTGAGCTAACGGTGAATTTACAAGATAATCCAAGTGCAGAAGCTGCTGAAAAATTAGCTTCATACGTCATAGAAGCCTATCTAACACTAAGTGAACATTTTATGAAAGAAGAAAATGTTTTGTTTCCTATGGCAGAACGAATGTTAACAGCCGAAGAGAAGGAAGAGCTAGAGTTAAAAATTAACCAAATCTAATTTTTTCAAAGTGAGATTCATCTTTTGTGATGAACCTCACTTTTTTTTGTTTGTTCCAAGTCTAGAATAAAGGAAGAAGGAGGCATGGTTATGCACCGAAATTATGATGAAAATCCATTTATCGTTATTTGGGAGGTTACGAGGGCATGTGCACTAAAATGCCTGCATTGTAGAGCAGAGGCCCAGTATCGTAGGGACCCAAGAGAGTTAACCACGCAAGAGGGAAAACAACTGATTGATCAGATATATGAAATGGATAATCCCCTGTTTGTGTTTACAGGTGGGGATCCTTTAATGAGAGAAGATTTATATGAATTGATAGAATATGCGGTTGTAAAAGGAGTACGTGTTTCGATGACCCCTAGTGCAACGCCTAAAGTAACGAAGAAAGCAATGGAAAGAGCTAAAAAGGCAGGACTTTCAAGATGGGCATTTAGTGTGGATGGACCGTCAAAAGAGATACACGATCATTTCCGTGGGACTAAAGGGTCTTTTGATCTAACCATGAAGGCGATTCAATATTTACATGAGTTAAATATGCCAATCCAAATTAACACAGTGGTCTCTCATTATAATGTTGACCATTTAGAAGAAATGGCTAAATTAGTAGAAGAGCTTGGCACGGTATTGTGGAGTGTGTTTTTTCTTATCCCAACAGGACGAGGGCAAAACTTAGATCTAATTTCTCCTGATAGACATGAGCAAGTGATGAATTGGTTGTATGACTTAAAGGATAAGGTCCCATTTGATATTAAAACAACAGAAGCCCCTCACTATCGACGTGTATCCTTACAACGTCAACAGCAAGATGGAGTTTCATCTAAACAAGGTATGACAAAGCGAAATGACTTTCTAGGGCGTGCACCCAAAGGTGTAAATGACGGAAATGGCTTTCTATTTATCTCACATACCGGTGATGTGTATCCAAGTGGTTTTCTTCCTATAAACTGCGGAAGTATTAAAGAAGAGCCGTTAGCAGAAATCTATCGAAACCACCCTGTGTTTAAAGAACTTCGTAATCCTGAATTATTTAAAGGGAAATGTGGTGTGTGTGAATACCGGCATATATGTGGTGGCTCTAGAGCAAGGGCCTATGCGGTTACCGGTGACCACCTTGAAAGTGAACCATATTGTACCTATATACCCGATGGAAGTAAGGAACTTATTTATAGTTAGAAAAATAGGACAAACACCTTATAATGCAGGGTGTTTGTTCTTTTTTCTATACTAAAAATGCTCAAAGCTTTTGCTCTGAGCATTTTTTGAATCGAGTTCTTTTAAAAAGCTACTAAACAAATAATAAAAAACCAAATAGAAAGTCCAATCTCTAATATTCCCAAATGAATAGGTTTAATTCTCTTCCTTCTTGGAGTAATCCAATCTTTCAATATGGATGGTAAAAATGCTATAAGTAAGATCCAATCAAAGAAGACAACCAGTAGTAAAAAGCCATGAAATAGATGTGAAACACGGTGAAAAGTTTTATTCTTGAATTCTCGAATCATGGATTTTATATAAAAAGCACTACCAAAAAAATAGAGTGTGGTTATAACAAACAATTGAATTGCCTCAGTTGTCAGGCTTCCATTTCCTATATAGTAGGAAGCAACTCCAGCTACGGAAAAAATGGAAATCCCAGATAGGTCATTTAATAATGAACGTTCATTTTTCTTACGAATATAATAAATGTTTATGGCTAGAAGCGGAATCATTGAGACTGGGAAAAGGATTAGCTTTGGAATCACTATTAGAATAGGAATAAAGCAAACCATTGCAACCCCAGAGTAACTTAGTAACCATGGAAGCATTCTGTTCGTGTTCTTCCGATTTCGAATGATTGCTAGTAACGGTGTAGCCGATAAATAAAGGAAAAACCAACCTATCAAAAACGGAATATGAAGTACATTGGGACTAGATAGAAAAACACCAAGAAGACTGGGCATGATGCACATAACCCAAGAACCATGTTCCTTTGGTAGTACAAGCTTTCCTTTCATTCTATTCATCTCCTACATAAAGTCGGTATAATTTAAAGTTTGAATTTCTGAACGATTTGCTTCAATTGGTTTGCCATCTGTGTAACTGTAGTCGTTCTTGCAGCGACTTCCTCAACGGTTGCCGTTGTTTGTTCTGTTGCAGCTGCCACTTCCTGGGCACTAACTGCCATTTCTTCATTGGCCAGCTCTAGTTTCTTTACAACCTGAACAACACCCTCTGCTGTTTGAGTTTGATCGTGTGTTAACAGAGATAGGCCGTAAATTTCTGTTGAAATGGATTGGATGGCAGCTTTGATATTTTCTAGTGCGATACCAGTTTCATGAACAGCTGTCTCGCCTGCTTCTACATTTCTCCAACTCGTTTCGGTAAGCTCTACAGTTTCTAGAATGCCAGATGTAATTTTCGAAAGAATAGCTCTAACATTAGTTGCTTCTTTATTGGATTGATCAGCTAAAGCTTGTACCTCTCTTGCAACCACTGCAAATCCCTTTCCATCTTCTCCTGCACGAGCAGCTTCGATGGTTGCATTAAGTCCCAATAGATTAGTTTGAGCAGCTATTTTAGTAATGGTTTCGGTGATTTGTTGGATTTCGGTTGTATACGTACTTAACTGGTCTATCATTTGTTGTGAATGAAAAGTGGATGTTTTAATAACATTCATTTTCTCTACAATGTCTTGTACCTTTTCAATGCCTGTTGTTGCAGTATCCATAGTTATGTCTGCACTTTTGACAGTAGTGTCTGCTCTTACCTTAGAATGGTAAATGAGTTCGACTAGATTCATTAAAGTTTTGGAAGCTTCACTAGTCATTTCCGCACCATCTGTGGTTCCGGACGCTACTTCATCCATATTTTTTGAAACAATATGAAGTACTGTACTCATTTCATCCATGGATAGCGATGTTTCATTTGTGTTATTGGCTAAGTCTTCGGACGCTTTTTGAATAGTAGATATTATCTCTCTTAGATTTAGGGACATCTTTTCAAGATTGTAAGCAAGATCACCCACCTCATCGTTACTAGAAATTGTGTTATTAAAAGGAGAAATATCACCTTCGGCTATCTTCCTAGTGCGGTCAATGAGCTTTGAAATGGGCTTTGTCTTCTTTTGAATTAAATACAAGGTCAAGATGGAAGCCAATATTAACGGGATAAAACTCAGCATAATCCCGTCTTTCACTACGGTCCAAGTGCGGTCTGAAACAATTTCTCCATTAAAGTCAATAACACTTATGGCTACTATTTCCTTTGTAGGGTCATGGTCTTTATATATAGGGGAATACCCTGATAGTCTCTTCATGCCTCCAAACTCATAGATTTCAGAATAAGTAGGGTGATTCATTTCCATTAACATTTGAATAGCGTTCTGATCCATGAAAAATCGACTTCCCACATCAAACCCTTTTTCCTTCAGGTTATCGTCTAGGGCAAGGATGTGGCCATCTAAGCTTAGAATGTAGTGACTATCAAAAATACTCTTGTGATCAATGGTCCAATTCAACTTTTTTCCGATTTCTTCACTATCGTCACCATTCATTAAATGATTGATATCTTCCTGATCTAAAAGGCCAGTTGTGATACTGGCACAACCATAAGCCTCAATTCCAGCAGCTTCATACATACTGTCATAAGTTGTTTTAAATGTTGTAACGGATGTGATTAACGTGGAAGAAATAATAACACCAATAATAATGATGCCTAATCTCCAGGTGAGTGTACGCTTCATAAGGAACTCCTTTATGTTAATTTGCTCTCCCATACACTACCGCTTTTTCGGAAAATTAGATGTGACTTATATCACTTCCCTTCTAAAGGTGACCTAAAAAAATCCTCAGTAAATTTGAGGGTTTTTTATTATGAAAATAGGGGAATCTCCCGATACGGTATGGCTGTGATTTTTATTACACTTGAGATAAGAAATACGGCAGTCTAGTAGGAGGACTAAAAATGGGAATCAAACAATCGTCGAAAGAATATCCAGTAGAAAAAAACACATTCTACTTTTCTGAATCCAGCTTCGAAAAAATAACAGACATTATGTATATGGAAGAGTTTGAACAAGGGGCGAGAATTTTTTGGGAAGGGGATCCCGTACAGAAGCTTTTTTACGTTAAGGAAGGAAGTGTGCAGTTATCCAAATTAAATGACGAAGGAAAAGATTTAACATTGTATCACTATTTTCCCGGGGATCTATTTGGAGAGTTTAGTCCGTCCGATAATCAAATCAGTACTTTTACAGCACAAGCACTCGAAGACTGTAAAATTGGTGTGATACAACAAGCCGACTTAGAGGTATTACTTTGGCAAAATGGCGATCTTGCCATCGAATTTGCCAAGTGGCAAAGTCTCATTCAGAGATCAACAGAGTTAAAAATAAGAGACCTTTTATTTCATGGTAAAAATGGAGCCCTTGCGTCTACTTTAATTAGAGCTGCAAACACGTATGGCATTCAAGATGGGGAAAATATCCATATTTCTAGAAAGTTCACCAATAATGAGATTTCCTCTTTAATTGGTGCCACTCGAGAAACAGTGAACCGAATGTTATCTAAACTAAAAAGTGATGGACTTATTAGTTATGAAAATGGTCGTATTACGATTACAGATCTAGAAGGTTTGAAGTTAGTCTGTAATTGTGAAGAATGTCCTCTATCCATTTGTCGGTTATAATTTCATCCCCCTAAACTTTCTAAATTGTGCAGGGGGATGAGGTCGTTTTTTCTAATATGCGTGTAGCGTATCCTTGATAAAACTTATGTCCACATTCATCTTATTAAGGTAGTCTATATCAGCTCTTAACCATGAAATTGAATCCAATAGATGAATGGGTTGGATCTTATGAGTGGTTACTAGCTTTTTGATGATTGGTAGTATTTCTTTATTATATAAAGAATGATAAAAATATGGTTTATTGTTTTCCCATGGGAGGACGGCCATTTCATTTTCTCCTTTTAGAAGCGGGAGCATTACACTAGCAGCTTTCGCACTAATAGTAGAAGAAGCGGCACTTACTATCCATATATATTGGTTTTTGGCTAAGGAAATAGCAGCATGCATACCGCATAAGGGTCCATTATGCTTATAGTAGTCTGTGATAATACGTATATCTCTTGGTATAGCAGGGAGGAATAATCGTGGTTGATTAGTCACCAAAATCACTTCTTTACAAATGGACTGCATCTCTTTTATATGGCTAGTCACAATTGGAAGAAGTTCGAGCGAATTAGTTGATTGGGAATCGAATTGTTCTTCATAATCCCTGCATAATATAACTCCAGTTAGCATTCTCTCCACCTCATGTACTTGATAATTTTTACTATAGTGCCTTTCATAAAAAACCTCTGTTACATTTGTCACAACTTATAAAGGCAATCAAAACAATTTGAGTTTTTCATGGTATAGTAAAGGAAAGGGGGATTTATGATGTTAGATTCAGGAGTAATGACGACAAATAAAGATAATAAGCAACTTGAAATGGTAGAATTTAAACTTGGTGAAAAGACTTTTGGTGTTAAACTTGAACTGGTGAAAGAAATTATACATGCAAAACCTATTACGGCTATACCAAAATCTAACCCGTTGGTGAGTGGATTAGTAGAGATTCAGGGGAAGGCTATTCCTGTTATTAACATAGAAAAAGTTAGTGGGGAAACAGCTATTTTTAATCCGAAATTTGAAAAAATGATTGTGATTCAACTAAAGGAATACTCTTTTGTCCTAAGAGTTGAGCAAGTTATTGAAGTTAGAACTATAGACCAACCAAACTTGAAAGAAGAAGAGCATGAGTTTGTTACATATACTGTAGAGCGTGAATCTAATCCATTATATATAATGGATCTTGATAGAATCGTTCATTTCATAACAGCAAATTAAAAACCGGTAGAGACTAATTCTCTAACCGGTTTTTATATTATGTTCTCTCACTTTTGGAAAAGCGTGAATGACTTTTCCGAGTAATGGGTCCATATGACTCTCCAAGCCTTTTAAATATTGGTTTTTGGTAACTACCTGTTCGAGCATTAGTTTGGGTGTTACGCTTTTCGTCTTCTCGCAAACCCGTATAAGATTGTAAGAGCCTTTTAGCCGTATTCAAGGACATTTGAACTCTTGGATTTCTAATAGAGGAATTTAATTCACCTAAATGTGGTAAGTTTTGAAAATCTTCTTTTGTAGGAGGGATGTGAAAAGTAAATCCATTACATTGGACGAGGACATCCGACTGTTGTTGACTAAATTTAGGGTTATTAGAGAAATGTAACCCTTTCTTTTCGGCTTTTCCTTCTTTAAGCAGCTTAACAATGGCTTCGTGTTTTAATTTGTACAAATACTTATTATTGGTTGCTGTTTTGGCATGGCGATTCACAGTGAATATGGCTTTTGCCAATGTTTGAGGGGTCAGTGAATCAGGATTTGTCTTTGTAGACCTATGCAAGTGGTAAGACTCCTTTCGAAATTAGATTTGTCTTCTTTATGTAGAAGGCTTGTTTTCATTATACAGCGTATCTTTGGTAATGCAAGGAAATATATCTCAAAAATTAGAAAGAAGTCACCCTTAGGTGAAGGAGTGACTTCTTTGGGAATACACTTGGAATGATGGTTATTGACTTGGATAAATGTTGATGGTTTCTTGTATAGGATATCCTCCCGTACCGTAGTAAGACCCATATGGTTGGTATGCTGGATATGGCATAGGATAAGGTGCTGGATATGGTGGATAGTAATAAGGAGGTCGATAGAATAATGGAGCAGCTGCGAGACCTGCTAGACCTCCAAGAACAAACGGGAAAAATGGAAAAAATCTTGAATCATGTTGATTTCTAAACTGAGGTTGAAATGACCCATGTGGATGAATTATATGTGGGGCATATTGCATATATGTCCTCCTCTCTTTGTCTACTCGTTCATATTTAGTGTATGGGGAAATAGACGACCTGCGCCTGTCCAAAAATAATACGGGCTATTACCTAGAATGTTGCATCCATGCACAAGGCCGTTGATTTCCGTTGCAGGTGCTTGCTTTCCGTGGGCGGTCCGGGAGCCTCCTCGTCGCTTTCGCTCCTGCGGGGTCTCCCTTGTCCCTTCCTCCCACAGGAGTCAAGCACCTTCCACTCCAATCAACTGGAGTTTAAATCAAACTTACCAAGAAGTCATCTACTTTTATAAATTTGCGGTTTTAAAAACGCTTATTGCTTTGCCAGGCTGTTGCCACGTCGAGTCTCCCTTAGAAAAAAAGAAAAAAAAAAGCACCCAACAAGAGCGCTTCTTTCATTTATTGCTTTGATTCTAGAGTAAAAATGGTGATCTCTGGTCGCGACAAGAATCTGAATGGAAGACGGGTTGTACCTAATCCGCGATTAACGTACAGTGTCAAAGGATTCCCACTATCAATCTCATATAGACCATCATAATAATTTTCAGCATAAGGTGGCTTTACAAGAGCACCTAAAAATGGAATCTTAATTTGTCCACCATGACTATGTCCGCTTAGTTGTACATCGAAGCCAAAGGAAGAAGCCACATCTGCTAAATCAGGTGCATGTGAAAGTAGTAATTTAAATGCATCCTTGTTCATATTCGTCATTGTTTGGAAGTCTGGCTTTCCTAACATCGCATCGTCAATGCCAGCTAGGTAAAAATAATCTTGTCCTTTTGTAATGGGAACTACTTCATTTTTTAATAAAGTAAATCCTGAACGCTTCATGATCTGTCCATATAGATTTGTTCCATATCCACCATGGTCATGATTTCCGTATACCGCAAATTTCCCAAGGGGAGCGCTTAAAGCTTGAAGGTAAGGAATAATGCCATCAGGATTTAGATAATTTTGTGGTTCGTCCATGAGATCCCCTGTGAAAACAATGATATCGGGTTTCTCGTTTTCAATTTTTTGGATGATTGATTTGAAGTGTTGTATATCATAATGAAAGCCAAGGTGGGTATCACTAAATTGAATAATTTTTGTACCTATAAAGCTTTTTGGAATATTTGGCTTTTCTATGGAATATGAATTTATTTCTAGCCAAAAAGGTTCCAAATGCTTGGCATAATAATAGCCTCCAAATGCGGAGGCTACAGTAGCACCGACTGTTTTGAACCCTTTTTTTAAAAATCTTCTTCTTGAGATGTTTTCTTTCATATTATCCCAACCCATTTTGCTTTATCTAAAACTAGTTTCACGTCTCTTTTATTCTTATATACTATCAGAGTCTGTATAAAATGAAAATTATCAGCTTTATCCAAAACACCATCATTTGCTTTGACAAAAGGGATTCTCTTCTTATAAAGTTAACAGAGAGTACTAGTTTTATATCCTTTAAGTCTCATAAGAGAGGGGACATAAGAAATGAAACCATTAGCAAAAATGGAAGTGTGTGTCCTTCCTTGTAACGGTGGATATATAAAAATTTGGATTTATGGCTATAGAAAAGCTGGAGATTTCGGAAGAGTTGTAGCGGTTTTTGGAGACACCAATGTCACGGCAAAAGGCTACAACCGAAAAAAGACCATAATACGCTCTATTTCAAAGCTAAATCAAATCATACTTGACCAACAAAAAGGACTTTAATTTTTTACAGGAGCCGCCTGCTACTTTTCGTAACTGACGGCTCTTTTTTCTAATGCTTCCCAGGACTGGATAAAAGAATTTTTATTGACTTTTGCTTGCTTTTGTCCACTTAATGGGTCATTTAAATAAACATATTGATCGTTATATCCCACTAAGACAACTACATGAAGGTCTAGTGGCGTTTTTATAGTTTCTCCTTCGTGATCCCAAGATTCCCATCTATTGGGTAATTTATAATCTCCCGTTGTCCAAATAACCACAGGAAAGCCTTTTCCAACATGGTTTAATATCGTTTGGAAAGATTCACCCGTTAAATTACGAGCTTTTCCTTCCATATATTCATTTACTAAATCTTCAATCGGCTTATCAAAGACGGCATAGCCCTTTTGTTTCCCGGTCATATCTCCAACAAATCCTTTAGCAGGATTTCCCCATCGAACAATATCATTATTAGTTTCCACAAGTGGATCTGAATCTTTCTTAACTTTTTCTGCTAATTCCAGCTTATCTACTTCGATACCTGCGTATTGAAGCATCATTGTAGTACTTGTTACTTCACATCCATATTTCAACTCAGGGTTTTGTTTGATTAACGGAACATCTAATACAATTTCTTTTTTCACTTCTTGTTGGAGATCTGCAATTGGTTCATAATTGACAGTAGTAGGGGGTTGATCAATATCAGCCTCAGGTTTAGAAGCATTGTCCTGCTGACATCCTAAAAGGGGAAAGAGGATACCTATATACAAGATCCACTTCAATCCCTTTTCCTCCTTCTGAACGTTCCTAAAACGTTCACTTATAGGATGGTCCAAAAGATTCTTAACATGTGTATAAAGAAATGGAAGATAAGGGGTGTTTGAATCATGAAAATTGACCCTCTTGAAATAATTACTAACCTTCAAAATATAATTCCCACATATGATCCGTTTTTTAGTGCTGAGGAACGTAAAATTGTAGGCTACGAAGTCATTGGCAAGTTTGTGAAAAATCATATTGCATTAGATATTGATGCTTTTTTGATGGATCAACAGGTGCCCGAAGAATATCGACTAGAAGCTTACCACCACCTGTTAAAAGTAGCAATTGATCATTATCTTCAGGATCATCAAACAGGCTTCTTAGCTATTAGAATAGACCCTGAAATTCTCCTGTATGATGACAAAGAGTACCTGCTGCAAATGATTTTAGAAAAAGAAAAACTAGGTATTAATCCTTCACAAATAGTCTTAATTTTACCTGAAGAGAATTTAAAAGGAATCGAGGGTACCATCGAGCATTGTGTTCAATATATAAAAACTTTTGGGATTAAAATATCAATAGAAAACGGGGAATCTAGTGGTGTCCGGTTAGAAAGAATTGCTCCACTTTCACCACATTTTATCCGAATAAATCTTTCATCGTTAAAGTCATTATCTCAATCCATTGGAATGGATGAGACTTTACATGCCTTAAGTTCTTTTGCACGTAAAACAGGAGCTACATTAATGTTTGATAAAATTGAAATGGAGTATCAATTACGGATAGCTTGGAAAAATGGAGGACGATTTTTACAAGGTCCTTACCTTTCAGGGGCATCCCCCATTTTTGATCAACATCCTGAAAGGGTAGAACAGCTGAAAAATGACCTTTCTAGATTTATCACGTATGAAAAAAGGAAGTTAGAAGCCTTATATCGATTGGAGCAAACCTTAAATCAAGACTTACAGGCTGTCCTAGAAAAAGGAAGAATTCTATCTGGATGGGATGCAATTATTGAAGAAGCATCTAAGGTTTTAGGTCAGAGAGCTTTTAGAGTTTATATTTGTGATGAAAATGGATACCAGGTTTCGGCAAATTTACTCCGTTCGGGGACTGGTTGGAGTAAACAAGTAGAGTACATTCACAAAAATTGGAGCTGGAGACCCTATTTTTTAGAAAATGTTTTTAAAATGAATGTGCTCAAACAAGGACTATTATCTGATTTATATAGTGATATTGATACTGGTGAGTTAATTCGGACATTTTCCATTCCTATCAACAGTGAGTATTTTATGTTCATCGACCTTTCCTATTCGTATCTCTATGAGGAGGAAAATTTACTTTAAGCTTCCAAAAATTTAATAGGTTAATGAAATGAACGTAGTGGAAAGGTAAGTTTAAAGTGAATCTTCCTTTAGACAGGAGGTATGAAAATGAGTCAATTCATTATTATTTTAGCTTTGGCAGCAGTAGTCATATCCATTTTCTCCTTGGTTTTCACCTTCTCTGTAGCGAGAGAACGAAAGGTAGTTCGAGGAGAGTTAGATACTAAAATACCTGAGAGTGTCAAGGATCATCCCTTTACACTTAATCCTGTGTTTCTGTCTTATATCATTGGTCTAGGAGTTGTCTTGCTTTTTATCATTTATTTAGCCTTTAAGTTTTATTAAAAGGAAGATCCCCCTTGTATGTTACAAGGGGGATTTTTTTGGGTATACAAGTAATATCTACCGAATATAAATGAAAAAGGACAAACGAATACAATTTTCAACAGGCTTTTCAAAAAAACCATGACGAAGAGGACTGATGATGTCAGTATATGTTGTGAATTTACGAACGATTATAGGCATAAGTTGGACCAGATGTTGTTACAATTTTTATACAACCTTACAAAGGGGAGCGAAGTAATCATGAAAAAAATAGCAGCAGCGTTCATATTTATAGTTGTCATATTCAGTTCAACGCAGTTCACATTTGCAAATGAAGGGTTAACAAAGGGACAAGCTATTTCTATCGTGAAAGATACCTTTCGTGTCCAAGTATCCTTGTCAGAGGAACTAAGAACAATGGAAGAGGTTTTTGAACTGTTAAAGCCCTATATGACCAGTGATTATCGTTCCAAATTCTTAGAGGAGAACCTAGTATATATAGATGGAAAGTATCAAACACTTGGGTCTGACTTTGCACCATACTATATTCCATTCTTTCACTACAATAATGAAACGAAGTTCATGTTTAAGGATGGAGTTGGATATGTATATGAAAAAGTGGATGCTTCATCGGAGGGGCCAGTTCGTTATCAAGATGGATACATGGGGGTAGAAATCATAAAGGATAATGGGGAGTGGAAAGTCCATAATATTTTAAGAAATGAGGACATTGAGTCATTGATTGATAAAGAAATTAGTAATGCGTCAGTAACGTTGGATGTTGCTCAGGTGAAATTATCAGAAAAGATTACATCGTTTATCCCTTCAATCTTTTATATTCCGATTTATCATGCTTCACTATTGATGGGACAAGCACAGCGTCTATTGGCTTAGGTAAACCTACTTGAATAGTTCTATTCTATTGGGAGTAGATTATTCAATGAGGTGATTATATTTTGCTACCAACGGTTAAGTGCCCAAAATGTCAAAGAGAAGAAGCGATGAATCAAGTTTTAACGGCTCAATCGAATCAAAATGTGATCTATGAGTGCCCAAGCTGTCATTTTCTACTACGGAATATTGAAACAAAAAAGGGGTAGTTTCAAGGAGCAAAAAACATAATTATATGATACACTGTTTCATGGAGACATAAAAATTTAGGGAGTCATGCAAAATGATGAGTCTTCAAAACAGTGATTTTTTAAAAGCAACTTTAGATGAACTAATTATACCAGCCGAGAGAGTGGCACATGTGCAAATGGGAAATAATTTGGAACATGCATTGTTAGTTTTAACGAAAACAGGCTACACAGCTGTTCCTGTGCTTGATGCTCATTTCAAGTTACACGGCCTCATAAGTACACCACTTATTCTCGATCATATTACTGGACTTGAAAGAATACAGTTTGAAAGCTTAGATGAGTCTAAGGTAGAACATGTCATGAAACAAGAAATTCCTCGTATTCAAAAAAATGGACACTTTCAAAAGGCCCTTTCTTTACTAGTAGATAATCCCTTTGTCTGTGTAGAGGATTCTGATGGATATTTTATCGGGATATTAACAAGAAGAGCCTTACTAAAGCAACTACAGAAGAATATTCGCCACATACAATAAACCAAGGGGAGGCTCCAGTCAGTGGGGTCTCTTTTTTTATTTTTTATAGGAGGATCAATCATGGATGCTATAACCCAACAAGTTAAACAAACCAAGAGACCTTTCGTTTTAATTTCGGTCATGCTTGCCATGTTTATGGGAGCAGTAGAGGCAACGATTGTGGCTACGGCTATGCCCGCCATAGCAGCAGATTTGGGAGGCTTTTCATCATACAGTTGGGTATTTTCATCCTACTTGTTAATGAATGCTGTAACGGTCCTTATTTACGGTAAGCTTGCTGATATATTCGGACGGAAGCCGGTTATGACCTTTGGTATTCTAGTTTTTTTACTAGGGTCTGTACTATGTGGTTTTGCAGAATCCATGACATTTTTAATTGTTGCCAGATTTATTCAAGGTTTTGGTGCTGGAGCCATTTTACCAATAGCTACTACAATAGTGGGAGACATTTATACCAAAGAAGAAAGAGCCCAAATACAAGGCTATCTTGCTAGTGTGTGGGGGATTTCTGCTATTAGTGGACCAGCTATCGGAGGGTTACTTGTAGAATTCGTAACATGGAGATTTGTTTTTTGGGTTAACATCCCATTAGGCATTTTGTCTTTACTAGGGATTTGGTTTTTTCTACACGAACATATTGATAAAAAGGAAAGGAAGATTGATTATAAAGGTTCCATACTATTAACGGTTAGCCTTTCTGTCATTATGTATGTGTTAGTGGAAGGTGGAGTTCGTTTTGAATGGGTGTCATTACCTGTTCTAGGCTTATTCACGTTCTCTTTCTTATTACTTTTTATTTTCTATTTTCATGAAAAACGCATACAAGAACCGATGGTGCCTTTTACATTATGGAAGGAAAAATCGATCTTGATTGCTAATGTTGTATCTTTAACAACAGGTGTCATTTTAATGGGTCTCACTAGCTTTATTCCAACATTTGTTCAGGGGGTTATGGGTTATTCACCTATAATAGCTGGATTTACTTTAACTACCATGTCGATTGGATGGCCGATTGCTTCCACAGTTGCTGGAAGGTTACTACTGAAAATAGGATATCGAGTCACAGCATTATCTGGAGGTGTTTCTTTAGTTATAGGAACTACCATATTGGTTACTTTACATAGTCATTCATCTCCCATAATGGTTGCAGTTGGATCCTTTTTTGTAGGAGTAGGTATGGGATTAACCACCACTTCCTTTATTGTCTCGATTCAATCCACTGTTAATTGGGAGCAACGTGGGATTGCAACAGCCAGTAATGTTTTTATGCGGAACCTCGGAACTACGATTGGTGCCGCTTTGTTGGGTGGAATTTTAAATAGTAAAATTGCGTCCTATATTCATAATTCTTCGGTTAGGGGTAGTGAGAATTATACGGTAGATTCAACCAATCTCCTGTTGGACGTAGAAAAGAGATCAGACTTACCACAGTCCATTGTAGAAATGCTCCAAGAAGGATTGGCAAACGGACTCCATGTGGTGTATATCGTTGTTTTTAGCTTTGCCCTGTTAAGTTTCGTTCTTCTTTTTCTTTTCCCAAGAGATAAACGAGTATAAAATAGATATGGCTCGTCAGTCGAGCGAAGGAGGGAGAATATGCACTTTTCAGATTTCAAGCTATTAAGTGTTCTAGCACAAGAAATGAATATGAGAAAGGCTGCAGAGAAACTGTTTGTGTCCCAACCCGCACTTTCACAACGACTCCAATCCATTGAAAAAGACTGGGGTGCACAGCTCTTTTTACGATCTCAAAAAGGGTTAACCTTGACACCTGCTGGAGAGAAAGTGATTGATTATGCAAACCTGGTTATTGAACAAGAAGAAAAGGTTCGCGAAGAGCTTTCTTTAATGGAGTCGAAGGTATTCGGTACATTAAAAATTGCTTGTGCGTCCATTGTAGGGCAGAACTGGTTACCACGAATCTTAAAACAATTTGTTACCCTTTATCCTCAAGTTAAAATATCCCTCATTACCGGATGGAGTAGTGAAATTTTAGAGTCCGTTTATGAAGGTGACGTACATATAGGTATTATTAGAGGAACACCTGATTGGAAAGGGAAGAAAATTCATTTGTTTAAAGACCATCTTTACTTAGTGGACCGAGAAATTCAGAATGTAAATGAAGTGCTTGAAACAGACAGGCCATTTATTCAATTTAAAAGTGATTCCAATTATTATCAAGAAATTCAAGATTGGTGGCATCGTCATTTTCAGACAACACCAAAGAGAACGATTGTAGTGGACCAAATCGAGACTTGTAAGCAAATGACCTACAACGGAATTGGTTATGCGATTTTACCTGAGATTACTTTACAATCTCATACGAAAGAGGTTTCCAAGATTCCTTTAATGGATGAAGATAAAAAACCGATAGGGAGAGATACCTGGCTATTGGGCTATGATTCTGCTTTCGAACTAAAACAGGTTCAAGCATTTATTGACCTGATTAAATAGTTGTTTATGACGCTTTTCTTTGATAAAGTATTTGTAGCGCTTTACATAAGGAGGACATATTGATGAAAATGATGGATGCAAATGAAATTATTTCATTTATTCAAAATAGCAAAAAATCTACACCTGTAAAGGTATATGTGAAAGGGGACTTGGATGGTATCAACTTTGGTGATGCTTCTAAGACCTTTATAAATGGAAATTCTGGCGTTGTATTTGGGGAATGGACTGAAGTTGAAGAAGCATTGAAAGCTAATAGTGATAAAATTGAAGATTACGTGGTAGAAAATGACCGTCGAAACTCTGCCATTCCATTGCTTGATATGAAGAACATTAAAGCACGTATCGAGCCAGGTGCTATTATCCGCGACCAAGTCGAAATTGGTGATAATGCGGTTATTATGATGGGGGCAAGTATTAACATCGGTTCAGTTGTTGGCGAAGGAACAATGATTGATATGAACGTAGTCCTAGGTGGAAGAGCAACAGTAGGTAAAAACTGTCACATTGGTGCAGGTTCCGTATTAGCGGGTGTCATCGAGCCACCTTCTGCAAAGCCGGTTGTCGTAGAAGATGATGTCGTAATCGGTGCGAATGCAGTTATCCTTGAAGGTGTAACAGTCGGTAAGGGTGCAGTCGTTGCTGCAGGTGCCATTGTGATTGAAGATGTACCACCATATACGGTAGTTGCAGGAACGCCTGCAAGAGTGATCAAGAAGATTGATGAGAAAACAAAATCTAAAACTGAAATCAAACAAGAGTTACGTCAACTCTAAGACTTGAAATGCGTGGAAAAAGTTCCACGCATTTTTCTGACTGGGGGAATAAATGTGGAACGGTATATAAAAATTAGACGAGACTTACACCAAATACCTGAAATGGGATTCCAAGAATTTAAGACACAGCAATACCTATTAGATTATGTTCAAAATCTACCTGTTGATAGGCTTGAATATAAATTATGGAAAACGGGTATTTTTGTAAAAGTGAAGGGAACCAATCCCCAAAAATCGTTTGGTTACCGTGCTGATATGGATGGTCTTCCAATGCAGGAGCAAACCGGTCTTTCGTTTTCATCTCAACATGAAGGAATGATGCATGCATGTGGACATGATTTCCACATGACAATTGCATTAGGGGTGCTTACATTTTTGGTTGAGAATCCAATCCAAGATGACGTGGTCTTTCTTTTTCAACCTGCAGAAGAGGGACCTGGTGGAGCTGCACCCATGATAGAAAGTCTTCCTTTTCAGGAGTGGAAAATAGATGAGGTTATAGCTCTCCATATAGCACCTGAGTATCCTGTTGGGACAATAGCTACCAAACCTGGCCTATTGTTTGCTAATACCTCGGAGCTTTTTATCGACCTGAAAGGAAAAGGGGGACATGCTGCATATCCACATTTATCAAACGATATGGTAGTAGCAGCAAGTCAGCTTGTTACACAGTTCCAAACGATTATTTCTCGTAATGTTGATCCTCTTGACAGTGCCGTCATTACAATCGGAAAAATTACGGGGGGCTTTGTGCAAAATGTAATTGCAGAGGAAGCTCGTTTAGAAGGGACAATCCGTACATTATCAGCAGAGTCCATGAAACGTATCAAACAGAGAATTGAATCCGTTGTAAAAGGAATTGAACAAGGATTCGAATGTGAAGCATCCATTGACTATGGAAGCATGTATTATCAAGTGGATAATGATGAAACTTTAACAAGAGATTTCATGGATTTTGCAAAAGGTCAGGTACAGGTAGTGGAGTGTAAGGAAGCGATGACTGGGGAAGATTTTGGGTATATGTTAAAACAGATACCTGGATTTATGTTCTGGTTAGGCGTCCAATCTCCCTATGGCTTGCATAACCAAAAATTAAACCCAAAAGAAGAGGC
Source organism: Bacillus carboniphilus (assembly GCF_039522365.1). Lineage (GTDB taxonomy): Bacteria > Bacillota > Bacilli > Bacillales > JC228 > Bacillus_BF > Bacillus_BF carboniphilus. Next base: position 157,013 of record NZ_BAAADJ010000014.1, read on the forward strand.
AATTGCAGTTGCGATTCGCTTAATAACCCAATACTTCTCTCATCGAAGTTCTAAATAAGAAAAGGCCACCGAACCGTTTTAATGAGCGGTAGGTGGCCTTTAGATTACCCTCTTTCAACTCCAGATTGTCCTTCATTTCTTTGAATTAAAACTTGATGTGGGAATGGGATTTCAATACCATTTGCGTCAAGAGCTTCTTTAAGAGCTTTCTTAATATTTCGTTCTACTGCAAATTGCTCTCCATTTTTGCACTTACCTATAATTCGAATGACGACTTCTGATGCTCCTAATGTTTGTACTCCTAAAACATTAGGGCCTTCCACGATATTTTCATTTTCTCTTGCAATTCGGTCGCAAGTCTCCTGTAAAACTTGAATGGCGCGATCAATATCATCATTATATGAGATACTAATGTCCACTAGAGCTCTCATATTACCTCTGCTATGATTACTTAAGCTTGTAATGTCTCGATTTGGAACATAATGAAGAGTACCGTCAAAGCCGCGGATTTGAGTGGTTCTTAGGCCAACTTCTTCAACAATACCCGAAAAAGCCCCAACTGTAATATAGTCACCAACGTCCACTTGTTTTTCCAACAGCATAAAAAACCCTGTAACTACATCACTAACCAATCCTTGAGCTCCAAATCCAACAGCTAAACCGACAACACCTGCACCTGCCAAAATCGGTGTAGCTTGAATATTAAAGACAGTTTGAAGAACAGTCACAATAAAGATGAAGAAAAGAACATATGTAAAAACATTTTGGGTTAATCCTTTTAAGGTCTTTCCTCGTCCTGCAGACATACTGTTTTTCTGGATATAACGGTCAAAGGTGCTCTCAATGATTCTATTTCCAAACTTTTTCACAAGTATAAAAGCAATATAAACAACTAAAAATTTTAAAGCCATTATACCAATGCTTTCTAAAAGCTCTCCCCAATCAATTTGAATATCTGGCATACATACTCCTCCTACTTCTTAGCTAGTCCATCATTTCATAATTCCCTAAAAAGTATACCGTAAAACCTGTAGGGATAGATAATAATAGTACATAAAACGCTTTGTTGAAATCATCGTTTAAAAATGATTTAGGCAGGGCATGATGAAAGAGGATAGTTTTGCCCAAAACAATAATTCCTACTTAATAGTATTTACAAGATAGTATTTACTTGAGTTAAGCAAAAGCATCCATTATAATGAATGTCGACATAAATTTAAGACAAGTTGGAGGGATTTTTAATGCCAGAACGTATGGTAGGTAAACAAGCGCCAAGATTTGAAATGGACGCTGTACTTTCAAACAAAGAATTTGGAAAAGTTAGCTTAGAAGAAAACATGAAAAACGATAAGTGGACAGTATTATTCTTCTACCCAATGGACTTCACTTTTGTTTGTCCAACTGAAATTACGGCTTTATCTGACCGTTATGATGAGTTCGAAGATTTAGATGCTGAAGTTATTGGAGTATCAACTGATACTATTCATACACACTTAGCTTGGATCAAAACAGATCGTAGTGAAAATGGATTAGGTGATTTAAAATATCCACTTGCTGCTGATACAAACCATGTTGTATCTCGTGAATATGGCGTACTTATTGAAGAGGAAGGAATTGCACTTCGCGGATTATTCATTATTAGTCCTGAAGGTGAGCTAATGTACTCTGTTGTAAACCACAACAACATTGGTCGTGATGTAGATGAAACATTACGTGTACTTCAAGCTCTTCAAACTGGTGGACTTTGCCCAGCTAACTGGAAGCCTGGACAAGCTACTCTTTAATACTTAACTAAGAAATGGCCTAACATTTAGATGTTGGGCCTTTTTAAAAGATTAGCTAGGAGGAAACAACTCATGAAATTACGTGAAGAAATGCCCGAATTAGAAGGCGCAACGGAATGGCTAAACGGCCAGCTAAACAAAAGTGAGCTAGTTGGTGAAAAACCAACACTTATTCATTTTTGGTCCATTAGCTGCCACCTATGTAAAGAGGCTATGCCTCAAATTAACGAATTCCGTGATGAATATAAAGATAAGCTAAATGTAGTGGCAGTTCACATGCCGCGTTCTGAAAATGACTTAAACCTGGAAGAAATCAAACAAGTTGCTGCAGAACATGACATTACTCAACCTATTTTTGTTGACAGTGAACATAAACTTACCGATAAATTCGAAAACCAATATGTTCCGGCATACTACGTATTTGATAAAGAAGGTAAACTTCGTCACTTCCAAGCAGGTGGAAGTGGAATGAAGATGCTAACGAAACGTGTGAACCGCGTTTTAGATGAGTCTGAAAAAGAATAGATACTGTGAAACGATTAGTCTCAAGTAGGGCTAGTCGTTTTTTGTTTAATAAACTCAGTCTAAAGTTGTAATAAACACATGGTTTAAGTCTGATGAAAACTAAATTCAATATGTCAAAATTGAGTAAGGATGAGAAATAATCAAAATTTGAAAAAAATTCTAGTAAAAGGGTAGAAAAATATTTCGAAACCCGATATATTAATACTTACGTGCAAAAACGTATGCTTACATCTTGAGAGGGGGATTACTTTGGATATCTTTAAAAAGCTAAAGAATTTTTATTGGCCATATAAGCGTCATTTTATAACGTCCATTATATTCTTGTTTCTTGTAACAGGAATAACGGTCGTATATCCGGTTATTCTTCAATTAACCATTGATGAAGTTGTTCTAAAAGGACAATATAATTGGATACCTTATTTGGCAATAGGTTTTGTATTGATCATGATTATAAAGGGGATTGCAACTTATCTCCATCAATATAATGGAGATCTATTTGGGATTAAATCCGTATTTTCATTAAGAAATGAATTGTACGAGAAGCTTCAGTTCTTATCCTTTAAATACTATGATAACGCTAAAACTGGGGATTTAATGTCAAGATTAACAGCAGATGTGGAAGGGTTTCGATTTTTCCTTTCCTTTGGTTTTGCCGAATTATTGAGATTTATTTTATTAGTTTCTGTAAGTTTTGGGGTTATGTTTTATTATTCACCATCTCTAACACTGGTGACACTAGCAACGATTCCATTCCTAGCTGTTGCAGTATACCGCTTTGATAAAAACGTTCACCCGGCATTCCGAGGGGTTCGTAAATCATTTGGTCGTCTAAACACACGGGTGCAAGAAAATATTAGTGGTATTAACACAGTAAAATCATTATCTAGAGAAGATTTTGAGATTGGAAGATTTAATAATTCAAATGCTGACTATAAAGATAACTATTTACACACAGCAAGCATTTGGGCTAAATTTTTCCCGTTAATGGAATTTCTAGGGAATGCAAGTATTGTTTTACTTTTTGCATACGGAGGTTACCTAGTAGTTGGTGGACAAATGCAGCTAGGAGAGCTTGTTGCTTTCTATAGTTTACTAGGCTATATTATGTGGCCAATTATGAACCTCGGTTTTACTGTAAATATGTTTTCTCAAGCAAAAGCATCAGGAGAACGTTTACTAGAAATCCTCGAGGCTCCTAACGATATTCAAGAAGTAGATCATCCGATCCATGTGGAACGAATCGATGGGGAAGTTGAGTTTCGTAATGTAACATTGAAATACACAGTGGATGATCAAGCTGCATTAAAAGATATTAACTTCCATGCACACCCAGGCAAGACGATTGGGTTAATTGGCTCTACAGGTTCGGGTAAAACGAGTATTACTCAATTGATTACTAGATTCTACGAACCAGTTAAAGGTCAAGTCCTCGTAGATGGGCGTGAGGTCAATCAATATACGCTCAAGTCTTTACGACATAACATTGGATTTGTCCTTCAAGAACCTTTCTTATTCTCGTCTTCCATTAAAGCGAACATTTCCTATGGACGTCCGGAAGCAACGATGGAAGAGATTATTGAAGCGGCTAAAAGAGCTCAAGCTCACGAGTTTATTTCAGAACTCCCAGATGGTTATGACACCATTTTAGGTGAAAGAGGACTTGGACTTTCTGGTGGTCAGAAACAGAGGATTTCCATTGCTCGTGCCATCTGTCTAAACCCAAGTATCTTGATTTTGGATGATGCAACGAGTGCAGTTGATATGGAAACGGAATTTGAAATACAAAAAGCACTGAAAGAAGTAATGGAAGGAAGAACAACTTTCATTATTGCTCATCGTATTTCTTCTTTAAAACATGCTGACGAAATTATAGTTTTAGATGATGGGGAAATCGTTGAAAGAGGCGTTCATGAAGACCTTGTGAAAAACAACGGACTATATCAACGTATTTATGATATTCAATACAAAGACCAAGAAGCGGTTCTTCAATCGCAAACAGGGTGAGGTGACAACAAGTGAAGAAGGAACCAAAACAGTATCAGGACCGATTAAATCGGAAAGAAAACAATGTTCACCCCAATGCTTTAAAACGATTTCGATATTCAAACGACTTAGTCATTGATAAACCGTTTAACTGGCAGCAAATGTGGAGACTAATGGGATATTTAAAACCGTATTCTAAGTCTCTGCTGCCACTTTCCATTTTGGTTGTATTAATTACAACAGCAGTTCGATTATTTGTGCCTGTCATTATCGGGGTCTATATTCTTGAAGAAGCAATTATTAAACAAGATGGAGATTTGTTAACGAAGCTCGTCATTGCAATTGGGGCCATGTATTTAATTTCTTATATCGCTAATGTTTTAAGAATTAGATGGCTTAATAAGCTTGGACAAAATGTTATTTATGATCTAAGAAAGCACTTGTTTACACATGTACAAAGTCTTTCGCATAGATTTTTTGACCAGCGCTCAGCTGGGTCCATTCTAGTTCGTATTTTGAATGATATTAACTCCCTGCAAGACCTATTTACAAATGGAATCATTAACCTAATGATGGACTGTATCATGCTAATCGGGATTGTCATTATTCTCTTTACATTAAGCCCACCATTAGCATTAGCAATCATGATAACCGTACCACTTATGTTTCTTATCTCAACAAAGCTTAGAAAAAACATCCGCCGCTCATGGCAAACCGTTCGTCTACGTCAATCAAGCTTGAATTCCCACCTGAATGAAAGTATTCAGGGAATAAGAGTAACCAAGTCATTTACTCAAGAGAAAGAAAACATGGCATTCTTTGATGGCGTTAACACTGGTGTTTACGAATCTTGGAGAAATGCTACTCAGAAAAGTGCGACATTCAGACCATTAGTCGAAATGACAAATGCAATCGGTACCGCTGTATTGATTTGGTACGGAGCTACTCTAATCGGTAATGGAACCATCAGCATCGGTGAATTTGTATCCTTTGCATTCTACTTAGGGATGTTCTGGGAACCAATTTCTAGACTTGGCCAAGTATATAACCAATTACTCATGGGGATGGCTTCATCTGAAAGAATCTTTGAATTCCTTGATGAGAAACCATTAATTGATGAAAAAACAAATGCGATTCACCTTGATGATATGAAAGGTCGAATTGAGTTTGATCAAGTGGAGTTCTCTTATGATGATAAGAGAAAAGCGCTTAAAGGAATTAGCCTCGAGATGAAGGCTGGGCAAACTGTGGCTCTTGTCGGACATACAGGCTCTGGTAAGACGACGATTGCAAACTTAATCAGTCGCTTCTATGATGCTACAGGTGGTCAAGTTAAAATCGATGGTCACGATATTCGAGATATCTCTGTTAAGAGTCTCAGAAGCCAAATTAGTATCGTATTGCAAGACACTTTCATTTTCTCAGGAACAATTATGGAGAACATTCGATTTGGTCGTCCAGATGCCACTGATGAAGAGGTTATAGAGGCAGCAAAGGCTATTGGAGCAGATGATTTTATTCAGAATCTTCCTAAAGGGTATTTGACAGAGGTCGAAGAAAGAGGAAATATCCTTTCTGTTGGGGAAAGACAACTTCTATCCTTTGCCAGAGCATTACTGGCTGATCCAAAAATCTTAATATTAGATGAGGCAACAGCAAGTATTGATACTGAAACAGAAGTCAAAATTCAAACAGCCCTAAAAACCCTGTTAGAAGGCCGAACTTCTATTATCATCGCTCACAGATTATCTACGATTCGTGAAGCTGACCATATATTTGTACTGGAGCATGGAAATATCCTTGAATCCGGAAACCACAATCAGCTCATGATGAAGAAGGGTGAGTACTACAAATTAGTAAGTGCTCAGTTTAAAATGTTAAATGCTTTGAGTTCTTAACTTGATCAATAAGACCTCTCTGAAAAAATCAGAGGGGTCTTTTATTATCGAATAAAAAACAAAACAAAGAAACTCTATATTTTCTTCTAAAACATATGCTAAAATGACATGGAACAGTCGAATGATTGACTTGGAGGCGTTTCAGTTGAAAAAGGAATTTGTAGTAATTGGTCTTGGGCGTTTTGGTGGTAGCATTTGTCGTGCTCTCACTGAGCTTGGTATGGAAGTTATGGCGATAGACCGTGAAGAAGATAAAGTAAATGAATTTTCATCTGTAGCTGCGCATGCTGTAGTGGCTGATAGTACGGATGAATCTGTTTTAAAAAGCTTAGGAATTCGAAACTTCGATCATGTTATTGTTGCGATTGGAGATGACATTCAATCCAGTATATTAACGACACTGATGCTAAAAGAACTCGGTGTAAATAAAATAACCGTAAAAGCTCAAAACGACTATCATGAGAAGATTGTAAGACGTATAGGTGCAGACCATGTTGTTCACCCTGAACGTGATATGGGTAGAAGGATTGCTCATAATATTGCCTCCAGTAGCGTACTCGATTACTTAGAACTATCAGACGAGCACAGTATCGTGGAGATTGTTGCAAATGAGAGGTTGGCAGGTAATTCAATTATTGATTTAGATATCCGTGCAAAATACGGAATCAATATTGTAGCGATAAAGAGAAAGAATGAAATTATCGTATCTCCTCAAGCAAATGAAAGTATTCACCGTGGAGATATTTTAATTGTAATAGGAGCAGATAACGACATTAACAGGTTTGAAAAAAGAATGTTGGATGATTAGAGAGGCAAGCGTGCTTGGAACAAATTTTGGTTCCGGGTACTGCTTGTTTTTTTGTTTGTATCGTGCTCGGAAATTAGGAAAGGCAGCGAATTGGGTAACGGATAGTCCGGGAATCGTGCTCGGAGACTGGCATTTCATCCTAAAAGGGTAACAATAAATCAGTTTAATTCTCTGTTTTCATTTACAATTCACAGCCAGGTCATTGGGCTAGCACTCATAAATCAACTCATAACCAATAGAAAAGGCAGTGCCATCTTTGATGGCACTGCCTTCACGTCATCAAACTTCCATAATAATCGGAAGAATCATTGGGCGACGCTTTGTTTTTTCGTATAGGAAAGGAGCAAGTGTATCCGTAATTTCATTTTTAATCTCAGACCATTGGCTCGTTCTTCTTTCCATCACTTTAGAAAGGTGCTTTGTAATAATTCCCTGAGCTTCATGAATGAGGTCGCCTGATTCTCTCATATAAACGAATCCACGAGAGATGATGTCAGGGCCTGCAGCAATCTTAAAGTCTTTCATGTTGATACTAACTACTACAACCACTAAACCTTCCTCAGAAAGGATTCTACGGTCTCTCAGAACGATGTTTCCAATGTCTCCTACACCGCTACCGTCGATATAAACATTCCCTGAAGGAATCTTACCGGCTACTTGTGCTTCCTCTTGACTTAAAGCCAGAACTTCACCATTATCCATGATAAAGCAATTGTCTTCTTCAACGCCACAATCTATAGCAAGCTTTGAGTGCATACGTTGCATACGATACTCACCGTGAATTGGCATAAAGAATTTTGGTTTCATTAAGCGAAGCATTAGCTTTTGCTCTTCTTGTCCACCATGTCCAGAAGTATGGATATCATTTAATGAGCCATGAATCACTTCAGCACCGGCACGGAATAGCATGTTAATGGTTCTGCTTACGCTAATGGTATTCCCAGGGATAGGGGAAGAAGAGAACACAACCGTATCTCCAGGGATAATCTGAATTTGACGATGAGTCCCATTAGCAATTCTTGATAAGGCAGCCATTGGTTCTCCTTGGCTTCCTGTACATAAAATAGTTACTTGATGAGCAGGGAGACGGTTAATTTGGCTAGCTTCGATAAAGGTGTTTTTCGGGCATCTTATGTAGCCTAATTCTTGTCCAATATCAATGGCCGCTTCCATACTTCTTCCAAATACGGCAATTTTACGTCCATTCATTACCGCGGCTTCAACAACCTGTTGAAGTCTGTGGATATTGGAAGCAAATGTAGCAAAGATAATACGTCCGTCAACTTTTCTAAAAATATCTTGGATGCTATCACCGACACGACGCTCAGACATTGTAAAGTGAGGGACTTCACTATTCGTACTATCCGATAGTAAACACAGAACGCCTTCTTTACCGATTTCAGCCATTTTCGTTAAGTTTGCAGGTTCCCCAACCGGAGTGAAGTCAAACTTAAAGTCACCTGTATGAACGATATTCCCAGGAGGTGTTTTAACTACAATTCCGTAAGAATCTGGAATACTATGGGTAGTTCTAAAGAAAGTAACAGAGGTTTTTCTGAACTTAATAATGTCATCTTCTTGAATTTCATGTAACTTTGCATGACGTAATAGTCCATGCTCTTCCAATTTATTACGGATTAATCCTAGAGCAAGTTTTCCGCCATAAATCGGGATATTTACTTCACGTAGTAAGTAAGGGATTCCACCGATATGATCTTCATGTCCATGAGTGACGAAGAGACCTTTGATCTTATCAACGTTCTTCACAAGGTATGAATAGTCAGGGATTACATAATCAATTCCTAGAAGCTCGTCTTCAGGAAATTTAATACCAGCGTCAATTAAGATAATTTCATCCTGGAATTGTACCCCATACGTATTTTTACCGATTTCACCTAGTCCACCTAGTGCAAATACTGCTGTTTGGTCATTTTTTACGAATTTCATTTAGGCTTTCTCCAATACTTTAAAATCTTCACTTTGTTGTTCGTATTCTAGATATGCACCGGTAGTTGGTTGTACAAACTCAATGTTGAAGTTTTTGTCATCCAAAGCAAGTCGTACTTCGCGCTCAGTTTCAGCTTCCATATACAATGTTTTTGTATGTTCACGTACAGGAACTTCTGCTTTAGATTCTTGATAGTATACTTTAAAAATCATTTCATCTTCTCTCCTTGAATCGTTAATATATAGTTTTTTCTTAAATAGCAATTTTTAAAGAAGGCAGCACAAAACCGCCTACTGATAATAAGAATAAATCTGTGTATAGGGGCTCCTCTTGGACGGACAGGTAATACCCCAAATATAGACTTGCTATTTTTTCAAATCCTTGCTCTTTGATTTAGAAAAAATAACAAGTATGTTATACCGAATCATCCTCTGCTTTCTTCACTTTACAAAATTAAGCTCACAATAGCAAGTAACCTACACTCTAAATTTTCCAGTTTCACTGACTATTTCTATGAAGAAACGGCTTGGTATCGCTAATCCCATGAGGGAATTGAAAAATTGTAGAAAAAAAACCCCCCAGTAAAGGAGGTCTTGGATTTACCTACTTTATGAGTTATATTTTTAAAAACACGAAAGTGAAACACCTAAGCCAATTGTTTCTTTTTCATGACATTTTCCCATTGTTTTTTAATTTTTTTCCGTATTCTTTTGAGCATCTTCATTTACCTCCTCTTTTCATGATTAAGTCGAGCTTGTTTTTCCTTATTATATGGAGACAAGCTTTAAGTTTTTCATGGGGATAGTTGGTATTTAATAAGTACACATACTGAAGGAGTTTTTTCGCTGTTTTAGTAAGAATTGTTATTTGTTGCACAAGTTATTAAACCGAAGTTGATTGGAGTGGAAGGTGCTTGACTCCTGCGGGAGGAAGGGACAAGGGAGACCCCGCAGGAGCGAAAGCGACGAGGAGGCTCCCGGACCGCCCGCGGAAAGCAAGCACCTGCAACGGAAATCAACACCCCTTGCCTATAGAACCAAATATTGTAAAAAGCAAACAAATTATTCTAAAATAGCCCTTTTTTGAAGAGCTTTTTAAAAACTACACAAACTATTATCAAAACAAGTGAACAGCAAAGGGAGAGACCTGATATGAGTAAAATTGTTTTTTTTGATATTGATGGAACATTGTTGAGACATGATAAAACAATTCCGGATGCAACTAAGGAAGCGATTCAACAACTAAAAAAACAGGATGTTTATGTCGCAATAGCAACTGGACGAGCTCCTTTTATGTACGAAGATTTACGAAAAGAGCTGGAAGTTGATTCATTCGTTAGTTTTAATGGTCAATATGTCGTTTTTGAAGGAGAGCCAATTTATAAAAATCCATTAGATCGCCTGGCAATAAAGGAACTCACACAAAAGGCAACGGATTTAGGTCACCCTCTTGTGTATCTAAACCATCAAACAATGAAAGCGAGCATACAACAGCATGATTTCATTTCAAAGGCAATGGGGAGTTTACACATGTCGCACCCCGAGAAGGATGAAGCATTTTTCTTAAATCGTGAAATATACCAGGCACTAATCTTTTGTACTGAAGAGTGGCAAAGTCAATATGCAGAAGAGTTTGAGCAACTCCACTTTATCAGATGGCATGAACTTTCTATGGATGTTATTCCAAAGGGTGGATCCAAAGCAGAAGGAATCAAAAAAATGATAGAGAAGCTAGGATTTGATTTGAAGGATACCTATGCTTTTGGGGATGGGCTGAATGATATTGAAATGATTGAATCTGTTGGTGTTGGTGTGGCTATGGGGAATGCAGTAGATGAAGTAAAGCAACATGCTGATTATATAACGAAGGATGTTGATGAAGAAGGATTAGTATATGGCTTAAAAGCGGTGGGACTTCTTTAATAATAGGGATCTGGTGTAATTGCTGTAGTAGCAGGCTTTTTTAAAATTTCACCTGATTTGCTTCGGTTTTTTCATAAAAATAGAGGAGGGAGAGTCTCTCCTCTAACAGTTGAAACACCTTTTAAAAGTCTTAGGTGCGAATATCTAATTTTAGGTGCGATAATCGTTGTTTGAGTGCGAATATTTGTTAATAAGTGCAAAAATGGAGATTTGAGTGCAAATATTCATTTGAGTGCGAAAACCACCCCGATGAGTGCAATAAAATAATAATTGTGTGCGAAAATCGTAACTTGAGTGCGGCTTTCCCCCGAGCACGAGGAACCCAATGTTCACCAATACAAAAAAAGATAAGCTAAAATCTCTAGCTTATCTCTCAATAGCCACCGCATTTACAGGCACGGCATATGGATCTACTTTATTGATATGGTCATAAAACATAATCCCGTTAAGGTGGTCAATTTCATGCTGGAATACAATTGCAACTAGCCCTTTAAGCTTTAATTGAACCTCTTCATTATCTATAGTGGTTCCTTTAACGGTAATTTTAAAATACCTAGGCACATAACCAGGTATGGCCTCGTCTACTGAAAGGCACCCCTCTCCTGTTGTTAGATACGCCCTTTGTACGGAATGACTAACGATTCGTGGATTGAACAGAGCATAGCTATACAGCTTTCCGGTTTCATCTGTGACATGAATGGCCATCATTTTTTTTGGAACATTTATTTGCGGAGCAGCTAAACCAATTCCAGGTCGAAGGTTATACTTTGTTGCCATTTCCTCATCTTGGCTATTTTGTACATACTCCATGAGACTATTTAAAATTTGTTTATCCTCATCTGAAGGAGGTAAAGAGACATCTTTAGCTCTTTTTCGTAGCGTTGGATGCCCGTCTCTAACGATATCATTCATTGTTAACATAAAAAAACACTCCTATAAATTGTAAACTCTATCTTTTAATAGTGTAGCAAAGATTATCTTAAAAGTAATGAGTGGGTCATCCATCTAGGACTTAGTATGCATAGTATTTAATATAGTCATAAACAAAAAACGAGCAGAATACAATAGCGACATAAAGTATTTTGTCAATTAGAAAAATTTGTTCAAAATTCATATAGGACAAGCTATTGTCAAACGGGTGAAGCAAGGATATAGTAGAACATGTCATAGTATTTGGGGGTTTGGAGAATGCACAATATGTTAAAAAAAATTGGAGTAATTACTTCGCTTTCCGGGCTGTTAATATTATCGGGTTGTACAGAGAAAGTTTCACCTATTGATAATATGTATACTTCTTTGGAGGGTGTTGTCTCATCAGAGAAAGGTTACAATGAACAGCAGGATTCCTTGAGAGATTTAGAAAAAAGAGAACATGAACTGTATGAACAAATCATCGGTTTAAGTATGAACGAATTTGACGAGATTGTTAGTTTGTCACAAGAGGCACTTTCTCTTGTAGAAGAAAGAGAAAGTAAAATTGAACTTGAACGCCAGAGTATGATTGAATCCGAAGAAAAATTTAATGAAGTACAAGATATTGTGGCAACGATTGAAGACGAAGAATTAAAAAAAGAGGCTGAGGCCCTGATTGAAACAATGAATAGTCGTTATGAAGCCCATAAAGAGCTGTATGATGCATATGTAAAAGGTATCCAATTAGATAAGGATCTATACACCTTACTACAGGATGAAAACCTAACATTAGAACAGTTACAATCAAAAATTACCGAAATCAATGAGGCTTACGAAATTGTTCTGGCATCTAATGAAAGCTTCAATAAAATTACGGAAGAGTATAATAACGCAAAGAAAGAATTTTACGAATCTGCTGGGATGGAAGTTACTGTAACAGCCGATCAATCATAAGCAAAAAGACAAAGCTGAGAAACTTAGCTTTGTCTTTTTTTGTTGTTTTAATAAAAGATTCTTTCATCCAGAATTCGGTTTAAAATGAGTGGTTTTGAGGAAACATGCAAATATAATAGCATATTTGTGTTTACTGTATTATAAAACAGGTGTGAAAAATAGTAGACTGTCTTATAATACAGTATGCGAATTTTCGTTGATACAGTTTAATTTTACACCCTTTTTGTTTCACTACATATGATTTTATAAAGGTTAAAGTTAAAGTGATTGACGTAAGGAAAACGGTTAATGTAAACTAAACATCGAGTACATTATTGTATTATTAAAATCTCTCTAAAACACTAGTACAGTTTTTTGAGGTTTTGTTTAATAGTTTTAGTAAACTCACTAGGACTTATGGGTACCCTATTGATGTTAAATGAAAATTTCTAAAATGATAAGGAAAGGGTGAAGGGAATGGCTTCAAAAACAAAGGCTCAGATCGATTATAAAAAGCAATTTGAGTCCATTAACAAGCAATTCCAAACGTTTCAAATCCTGAATGAAGAGGGCAAGGTTGTTAACGAATCTGCGATGCCAGATTTAACTGATGAGCAACTACAAGAACTAATGAAGCGAATGGTGTACACACGTATACTAGACCAGCGTTCTATTTCTTTAAACAGACAAGGAAGACTTGGTTTCTATGCGCCAACAGCTGGACAAGAAGCTTCTCAAATTGCTTCTCAATTTGCTTTAGAAAAAGAAGACTGGATTTTACCGGGTTATCGTGACGTTCCACAAATAGTATGGCACGGTTTACCATTGTATCAAGCTTTCTTATTCTCTAGAGGTCATTTCCAAGGTAACCAAGCACCTGAAGGAGTAAACGTACTCTCTCCACAAATTATCATCGGTGCTCAATACATTCAAACAGCTGGTGTAGCTTTAGGTATTAAGAAGCGTGGTCAAAAAGCTGTTGCAATCACATACACAGGTGATGGTGGAACTTCACAAGGTGATTTCTACGAAGGTATTAACTTTGCTGGTGCTTTCAAAGCTCCTGCTATTTTCGTTGTTCAAAATAACCAATTTGCCATCTCAACTCCAGTAAGTGTACAAACTGCTGCTGAAACTCTTGCGCAAAAGGCTGTTGCAGCTGGTATCCCTGGTATTCAAGTAGACGGTATGGATCCGTTAGCTGTATATGCCGCTGTTAGAGATGCTCGTGAAAGAGCCGTTAATGGTGAAGGACCAACCCTTATTGAAACAATGTGTTACCGCTATGGTCCACATACAATGGCAGGGGATGACCCAACTAGATATCGTACGTCTGAATTAGATGACGAGTGGGAAAAGCGAGATCCTCTTATCCGTTTCCGTAAATTCCTAGAAGAAAAAGGAATTTGGAATGAAGATATGGAGAACGAAGTAATTGAACAGGCAAAAGAAGAGATTAAGGATGCTATTAAAAAGGCTGACGAAGCACCAAAGCAAAAAGTAACAGACTTAATTTCTATCATGCACGAAGAAATGCCTTACAACTTAAAAGAACAACTTGAAATTTATAAAGAGAAGGAGTCGAAGTAGACAATGGCGCAGATGACAATGATTCAAGCAATCACGGATGCGTTGCGCACCGAGTTAAAGAACGATGAAAACGTTCTTGTCTTCGGGGAAGACGTTGGTGTTAACGGTGGGGTGTTCCGTGCTACTGAAGGCTTACAAAAAGAATTTGGAGAGGACCGAGTATTTGATACTCCACTAGCTGAGTCTGGTATTGGTGGTTTAGCTGTTGGTTTATCTTTACAAGGATTTCGTCCAGTCCCTGAAATTCAATTTTTTGGATTTGTATATGAAGTATTAGATTCTGTTTCTGGACAACTTGCTCGTATGCGTTACCGTTCTGGAGGTCGCTACAATGCACCAGTTACGATTCGATCTCCATTTGGTGGAGGGGTTCATACTCCAGAACTACATGCGGATAGCTTAGAAGGTATCGTGGCTCAACAACCAGGTCTGAAAGTGGTTATTCCTTCAACTCCTTATGATGCAAAAGGTTTGTTAATTTCTGCAATTCGTGATAACGACCCAGTTATTTTCTTAGAGCACATGAAATTATACCGCTCTTTCCGTCAAGAAGTACCAGAGGAAGAGTATACGATTCCACTTGGAAAAGCGGATGTAAAGCGTGAAGGTAAAGACCTTTCCATTATTACTTATGGAGCAATGGTTCAAGAATCATTAAAAGCGGCTGATGAACTTGAAAAAGAAGGATATTCAGTTGAAGTGGTTGACTTAAGAACGGTTAGCCCAATCGATATTGAAACGATTATTGCATCTGTTGAAAAAACAAATCGCGCTATTGTGGTCCAAGAGGCTCAAAAGCAAGCGGGTGTAGGAGCCAATGTAGTGGCTGAAATTAATGATCGTGCAATTCTTAGCTTAGAAGCACCAGTGCTACGTGTAGCAGTACCAGATACAGTTTTCCCATTCTCACAAGCAGAATCTGTATGGCTTCCTAACTATAAAGACGTAATTGAAACAGCTAAAAAAGTACTTGAGTTTTAATTTAAGGTAGGTTGATTGGTGTTCCTTTCAACCTCCATTCGTGTAAAAGACTAAACATGCACCTTTAAAGGAGGTAGAACCAATTGGCATTTGAATTTAAACTGCCAGATATCGGTGAAGGTATTCATGAAGGTGAAATCGTAAAATGGTTCGTAAAGCCAGGAGAAGAAGTTAAAGAGGACGATGTGCTTTGTGAAGTACAAAACGATAAAGCCGTAGTTGAGATCCCATCACCTGTAACTGGTAAAGTAGTAGATGTTAAGGTAGGCGAAGGTGAAACGGCAATCGTTGGAGATGTTCTTATCACTTTCGATGCACCTGGATATGAAGATTTACAATTTAAGGGCAGTGACGAAGAAAAGAAAGAAGAGCCAAAGGAAGAACCAAAAGAAGAAGCAAAGCCAGCGGAAACAAAAGCTGCTGAAACGACTGAAAAGGCACCTTCTACAGAAGAGGTAGATCCATCGCAACGTGTGATCGCAATGCCTTCTGTTCGTAAGTTTGCTCGTGAAAAGGGTATTGATATTCGTCAAGTATCCGGTTCTGGTAAGAATGGACGTGTATTAAAAGAAGATATTGAAGGATTTGTTCCGGGTGGAGCGAAGCCTGCTGACGCACCTGCAGCGGAAGCGAAGGAAGAAGCAAAAGCAGAAACAACAACTGCTGCAGCACCACAAATTCCAGAAGGTGCATTCCCTGAAACTCGTGAGAAGATGAGCGGAATTCGTAAGGCTATTGCAAAAGCAATGGTTAATTCTAAGCACACAGCTCCTCATGTTACGTTGATGGATGAAGTGGATGTAACAAAGCTTGTTGCTCACCGTAAGAAATTCAAGCAAGTTGCCGCTGATAAAGGCGTGAAGCTTACATTCTTACCTTATGTAGTGAAAGCATTAGTTAGCGCATTAAGAGAGTTCCCAGCGCTAAATACATCAATCGATGACGAAACAAGTGAAATTATTCATAAACACTACTATAATATAGGTATTGCTGCGGACACTGATAAAGGATTATTAGTTCCAGTAGTGAAAAATGCAGATCGTAAATCAATGTTCACTATCTCAAACGATATTAGTGATTTGGCTACAAAAGCAAGAGATGGCAAGCTGTCTCCTGATGAGATGAAGGGTGCTTCTTGCACAATTACTAACATCGGTTCTGCTGGTGGTCAATGGTTTACACCTGTAATCAATCATCCTGAGGTAGCAATTCTTGGTATTGGCCGAATTGCTGAAAAGCCGGTCGTTCGCGACGGTGAAATCGTAGCTGCTCCTGTTTTAGCACTTTCATTAAGCTTCGATCACCGTATGATAGATGGTGCAACTGCTCAAAATGCATTGAACCAAATCAAGCGATTACTCAGCGACCCAGAACTATTGTTAATGGAGGCGTAATTCATGGTAGTAGGAGATTTTCCAATTGAAACAGACACACTCGTCATCGGTGCCGGTCCTGGTGGATATGTAGCAGCTATCCGTGCTGCACAGCTTGGACAAAAAGTAACCATCGTAGAAAAAGCAACAGTAGGTGGCGTTTGCTTAAACGTAGGTTGTATACCTTCTAAGGCTCTAATTTCAGCTGGACACCGCTTTGAAGATGCAAAACATGCTGATGTAATGGGGATTAAAGCGGAAAACGTTACAGTTGATTTTTCAAAAGTTCAAGAGTTTAAAAATGGTGTTGTTAAGAAGTTAACTGGCGGTGTAGAAGGACTTCTTAAAGGAAATAAAGTAGACATCGTAAACGGTGAAGCTTATTTCGTAGATGCTAATACAATTCGTGTAATGGATGAAAATTCAGCTCAAACATATAAATTTAAAAATGCTATTATTGCAACTGGCTCAAGACCAATTGAGTTAAAAACGTTTAAGTATTCAAAACGTGTTATTGACTCAACAGGTGCTCTAAACTTAACTGAAATCCCTAAAAAGATGGTTGTCATTGGCGGGGGAGTTATTGGAGTGGAGTTAGGAACTGCTTATGCTAACTTCGGAACAGAAGTAACAATCCTTGAAGGTGGAGACGATATCCTACCTGGTACTGAAAAGCAAATGACAACTCTAGTTAAGAAAAACTTGAAGAAAAAAGGCGCAACAGTTGTTACAAAAGCAATGGCAAAAGGCGTTGAAGAAACAGATAACGGTGTTGTCGTAACTTATGAAACTAAAGGTGAAGAGCAAAAGATCGAAGCAGATTACGTTCTAGTTTCTGTTGGTCGTAAGCCAAACACAGATGAGTTAGGTTTAGAACAAGTAGGAATCGAACTGACTGAACGTGGTTTGATTAAAGTTGACAAACAATGTCGTACAAATGTAAGCAGTATTTATGCAATTGGAGACGTTGTTGAAGGTCCACAACTTGCTCATAAAGCTTCTTACGAGGGGAAAATTGCGGCAGAAGCAATCGCAGGGGAAGCATCAGTAGTGGATTACTTAGCAATCCCAGCTGTTGTATTCTCTGAACCGGAAATTGCTACTGTTGGTTATAATGAAGCACAAGCTAAAGAAGCTGGACTTGACGTTTCAGCGGCAAAATTCCCATTTGCAGCGAACGGTCGAGCACTAGCTTTAAATAATGCTGATGGATTCGTTAAACTTGTTACTCGTAAAGAAGATGGTCTAGTTGTAGGTGCACAAATTGCAGGACCAAGTGCATCTGATATGATCGCTGAACTTGGTTTAGCAATTGAAGCTGGTATGACTGCAGAAGATATTGCTATGACAATTCATGCGCATCCAACATTAGGTGAAATTACAATGGAAGCTGCTGAAGTAGCCCTAGGAACACCAATCCATATTGTAAAATAAAACAAAAGAACTCCGACAATAGTCGGAGTTCTTTTTAGGTAGTAAGCAATCGATACCAAGACTCTAGTTAGATGAAAGCAATAAAAGAATGGGGTCCACAATTTCCTCTTTTGATAAAGCTCCTTCAATAGAAAAAATCACTTCGTTTTTGTTCACAATCATTAAGGCAGGAAACTTGTCAACCTGGAGGTTCTTATTAAGTTTATGAACGTCGTTGGGTGTGACTACTTTCATTTTACTTACAAGTGTTGGGTATGTTTTTCTTAATTCTAAAATAGCATCATAATAAGAGATTTCTTTTTCATAATGTCCATCATCAGTAAAGAAAACAAGATTAGTACCTTGATCATCAATAATTGGATTGTGTTCATTCGAACAAGAAGTGAACAAAAGGGAAACAAAAAACAATAGTAGGTAATTTTTCTTCATACACTCACCGCACAAGAAGAATGTTTGGAATTTTCAAATCTAGTGTAGCATACTGCTCAGGACATTTTCCCTATGTCACTGTAATGTTACAGAAATGATATATCTGATATCGCCTTGTATTATTATTTTATCCGTAGAAAGGGAATGATGGAAATAAATAAAGGAGATACCGTAGAAAAGAGTGATGGCATGAAAAGTTATGTGGCAGTATTACTTCAAATGATGGTGTGGAGTGGCTATAGTTTAGCTGAATGGCTTTCTTCTCGTGATCATTGGGAATACAATGTAGCGATGTTTGTTATTTTCGTCTTTTTAGCTTTTAGACTGGCGAAGTATATTGTGAAATCTACAAAGGCTTCATTTTTCATTACTGTTGGGACCTTGTCCATCTATTATCTCATTCATTGGGGGCTTCCTTCTTTTACTACAGGTATATAAAAAACTAGGCTACGGATAAGGAATAATCCAAAGCCTAGTTTTTTTCATACAATTTACCTATATTGTTTGGTATAAATCGTAATAAAATATTATAGGATTCTTTGCTTATCTCTCGTATAATAAAAATAGAGATACCAGCTTCTAGAAAAAGAGAAACGGACAACACTATTCCCCTTTTCTAGACGTGATAAATATAGAATTACATAAAAATTTCTACTTAGGGGGAGCAACGATGAAAAGGTTTATGTATCTACTTGTATTTATGGCCTTGTTTATTACTGCCTGTAACAATGAAGAGACACAAGGTACACCAACACCACAACCAGTTGAAGAAGACAATAATACCACTGAAGAACAACCTACCGATATAGGTACCGATATAGATGAGGAAGATTCAAATAAGCAAGAAGATGAGGAAGAAGAAACAGAAGAAGTAGATGGGGAAACAGAGGAACCATCAGAACCCCAATACTATGTCAATACAGTAAACTGGTCGATTAAACCAATTGACTCAGCAAATGAAAAAGTAGTCTTACTTACTATTGATGATGCTCCAGATAAATATGCTGTTGAGATGGCGCATACTTTGAAAGAACTTGATGTTCCAGCCATCTTCTTTGTGAATGGACATTTCATTGATACTCCTGAGGAGCAAGAGAAATTAAAAACCATTTACGAGCTAGGGTTTCATATTGGTAACCACACGTATAACCATCCATTGTTAAGAGATTTACCGGAAGATAAACAAAGAGAAGAAATAGTGAAGCTAAACCAGATGATTGAAGAAGTAATAGGTGAAAAACCTAAGTTCTTTAGGGCCCCTCATGGTGTGAACACAGATATTTCTCATCAAGTTATTGAGGAAGAAGGCATGATTGCCATGAACTGGACATACGGATATGACTGGGAGAAGGATTACCTTGAAAAAGATGCTCTGACTAAGATAATGCTTGAGACACCATATCTAAATGATGGGGCAAATCTACTGATGCATGATAGAAGTTGGACTAATGAGGCCCTTAAAGGAATTGTAGAAGGCCTTAGGGAGAAAGGGTATGAGTTTGTTGACCCATCACTTATTACAAAAAGAGAAGCAACTGAATAATAAACAAAACCCACTGTAGAACATGCAGTGGGTTTTTACTTGATATAAAAATATGTGAATTTTACATGTTATGACAAAGCTAAAATTGCATGACTCTCTTATTAAATAACCGAAGCTCAGCTCCCCAGTTTTTTGAAATGAAACGACAGAGTTCATTCGCCTTCCCTTTATCAGCATGTGTGGACTGACTAGAGAGTGTAATTCTAAGAATGGTGTCATCCATTTCCTCTGGTATATCCAGATAGAAAGAATGATAGAGAGGAGGGTCTATACTTTTTAATTGGAGAAACTGTTTGGCTTCGTTTTGAATTTCTTCAATGGAGTATGGGAAAGCATGTTGATCATAATCCCAATTCAATTGTTCCCCAGTCTTTTTTGTTCTCCTGACATACTCTTGAAGGATTTCCTTTACATCTTCATATGTAATGGTTGATTTCTTGGATTTATTATGGACCCTAATCAAAGCCTCTTCTTGCATGTGAACACCTCCATAATGTTAGAATTTTCAAAAATATCATACCACAATTTTCTCCTGATTGCTTGACTCCCATCATATGATTTATAAAGTAATAATATTCCTCCAAAATGTGACATACAAAATAGGCTTGAAAATTTAAATGTGACATAATATTATAGAAATAAGAAAGCGGTTTCAAAAAATGCGAGGCAAAGGGGAAGGGGAACAATGGGAACTATCGTATGTCAGACTTGCAATTCTACAATTACCCACTTTGAGGACGAAAAGGTTTCTGTACTCTATGCCAAATGTGATCACTGTCATGAAGACCTGCATGAGGAAGACACAGAGTAATTGGACTAAAACATAATGAAGAGGCTGGGACAAAACCCACTCTTTGAAATGAAAAAGCCGGTGAAATTTTACGACAAGTAAAATTTCACCGGCTTTGATTATTTATGAGATAAAAATAAGGAC